>NZ_FR894916.1:22883-27478 GCF_000434255.1 Ruminococcus sp. CAG:379
TGGAATATCTGAAGGCGATGTTCTTTTTGGGAGCAAAGCTCCAGCCCTTTACCGTGCCCCGGAAAAGCGCCATGCACGATATGCTGGAGGGGCATGGCGGCAGTATTGCCAGTGCGTCCTTCATCCGCTCCTGTATTGAGGAAAACGAGGAGTATGATGAACTCGTGCCGCTTCTTACTGCCCATGCCCTTGCCCAGGCAGGCAGCAACGGGTGTATCGGCAGGCTCCGGAATCTGGAGCGGCTGATCCTGTACCGGCTGCGGACAGTGACCCAGCAGGAGCTGGAGGAGCAGTTTGAGATGGGTCCCGGTCTGGACGGCAGGATCTTAGGGGCAAGGAACAGCAATTCCCTGGATGAGGCGCTCCACGCCATCAAGACCAAGCGGTATCCCATGGCACGGATCCGGCGGCTTCTGCTGTGCCTGCTGGTGGGGCTGCGGAAGGAGGATCTGCAAACGCCGCCTCCCTACGGCAGGGTGCTTGCCTTGAATGAGCGGGGCTGCGAGATCCTGGCGGCGGCAAAGGGCAAAAGCACCATTCCCTTTGCCACCTCCCTGGCGAAGCTGGGGGAGATCTCGCCCCAGGCAAGGCGCTATGCGGAGCTGGAGGCACGGGCGGCGGACGTGTATGGTCTTGCCACCCGGTGCATTACCTCCTCCGAGCAGGAGTACCGGGCGAAGATCACACTGACGCCCCCACAGGAACAGGAAATTACAGAAACTACAGAACAGGAATAGGAGAATCACATTGGAAAATCAACAGGACAGATACAATCAGCATTCCCGATCCGGCAGCCGCCATACAGGCAATTCCAGAAGCGGCAGCGGACGCAGTTCGGGCAGAAATACAAGCAGCACGGGCAGTTCCCGGAGGAGCAGTGGGACTGCACCCAGACGCAGCAGCTCCCATGCACCCGGAAGAACCGGGAGCAGTCGTTCTGCAAGCCGGCGGAAGTATATCATCCGGCAGCGGGTGGGACTGCTGCTCTGTGCGATCCTGCTGTGCAGCGGCATCGGCTTTACCGTATATCAGCTGACCCGGGACGGCAGTTCCCAGCCTCCCCAGATCACAGTTGCGGTTCCCACGGAGACCGGTACGGAGCCTGCCACCCAGCCGGAAGCATCCGAAGCGGCAACGGAGCCGGAGCCGACCACGGAGCCGACCCCTACCCACCGGGGAGAGCTGCCCCGGAAGGGGAGTCTGCCGGTAAAGGAGCTGCTGCAAAACCCGGAGCTGCCCAGTGGCTGTGAGATCACGTCCCTGACCTGTCTGCTGAATTATCTGGGCTTTGACGTGACCAAGATCGAGATGGCGAACAAGCATCTGAGGGTTACTCCCAACGGGGGCGTCAGCTACTACGAGTACTTTGTGGGCAGTCCCTATGACTCCAACTCATTCGGCTGCTTTGCCCCGGTCATCGTCCAGGCGGCACAGTCCTACCTGTCCTCGGTGGGGAAGTTTTCGTCCTATGCGGTCATGGATCTGAGCGGATCGGATCCTACGGAGCTGTACTGGCAGGTGACGGAGGGGAATCCGGTGGTGGTATGGGCTACTATCGGCATGAAGGAGCCCATCGAGCGAGTGTACTGGAACCTGCCGGACGGGACGCCGGAAATGTGGTACACCTACGAGCACTGCATGGTGCTGTCCGGGTATGATCTGGACACGGGCAAGGTGGAGATCTGCGACCCGCTGAAGGGGAAGGTGCAGTACGATATGAGCATCTTTGAGGATCGGTATAAAAAGCTCCAGAGCCAGGCGGTGATCGTGAAACCGGTGGGGGGCGCCACACCGGTGAATGCGGAGATTGGTGGGTAATATGTCCAAAGAATGAAGCGTGTTTTTGTCTAAAAGCACAAAAGCTGCGGAGGCGGCTTTTGGCTTTTTGCGCTTTTGACGAAAAGATTGAAAAAGCGGTTACAATCCTCCGGGGACTCTTGCGAAAGGAAATGGGATGTGCTATATTGGTACTGTGATGTGCTGTAGGCACATGGGTATAACCATTGTTTTGAGACGGATCCGGCGGATCCGATATGCGAGGATGATAGAGACATGCAAAAGATACTGAACCGGCTGCGCAGCGGTATCACTGCGCTGAACCAGCGGCGGGACCGGAATACCGGCAGGTACGCTGTGACGAATTTTCTGCTGACGTCGCTGTTTCCGCTGTTCATTGTGTGCATGGCGGAGCTGAACCAGGATAAATACCCCTCCAAGCTGATTCTATTCTGCGTGGAGCGTCCCAGCGTCATGATCTTCAATGTGCTGATGGCAGCGCTGATCTTCGGTATGCTGCTGCTGTTGTTCAAGCGGGGCTGGCGGGCTATGGCGGTGCAGAGCTTTGTGTATATGCTGCTGAGCGTCATTGAGCTGTTCAAATTCGGCACCAACGGGAATCACCTGCTGCTGAGTGATATGAAGCTAGCCAACAGCCTAAAGAGCATCTCCTCCTTTGCCTATATCCAGATCACCCCCCAGCTGATTACATATTTGCTGGTGGTGACGGCGTATGTGGGGGCGGCGTTCTGGTTCAATCCCAGGCAGAGGCTGAAGCTGTCCCGGCGGCTGATCTCCGCAGGGGCGTGTCTTGCCACCTTTGCCGCCATTGTGGCGGTGCCCCCCTTTGCCGCCATTGTGGCGGTGCCCGGTGTGTCTTCCACGGTGTACGGACTGTTCGACGTGGACACCAGCGAGGCGGACAATACCTTCCAGCTGAACGAGAAGTTCGACAACAACAGCTTTCTGGCGTTTTTCGTACAGACCACCTCCGAGGGGCTGGCAAACCGGCTCCGGGAGCCGGAGGGGTACGATCCGGACGCCATCCAGACCATGCTGGGGGGAAATGTGGATCAGACCGGGCAGAACGGCAAGGAGCGGCCCAACGTGATCGTGGTCATGTCCGAGGCCTTCGCAGATTTCCGGCCGGTTGCAAAGCAGCTGGGGCTTCAGACCAATGCCTACAAGCAGTTTGACGCAGTCGGGGCGGAGGGCTGCAAGGGCACGGCAGTGGTGCCTACCTTTGCAAGCTTTACGGTGCGGACGGAATTCGAGCTGCTGTTCGGACTGCCGGTGCGGTCCCTGAACGATCCCAACATGCCCCAGCAGCTGATGAAGGATCGGCCCCAGCCCACTCTGGCGAGATACTACAAGGAAAACGGCTACGCCACCGCCTATGTGCATCCCTTTTTGCGCACCTTCTACAACCGGGAGGAGGTCTACTCCAACTTCGGCTTTGACACCATGCTCTTTGAGGATGATTTCACGGTGGATGTCAACTACTATGGGGCATATATCGACGACGAGACCGTGTTTAACCAGATCTTAAAGCTGGTGCAGGATACGGATCAGCCCCTGTATCTGCACACCACCACCATGCAGAACCATCAGCCCTACAACAAGGGGGAGGATCCGGACGCAGAGTTTGACAACTATCTGACCTGGATCGCCCGGACGGGGGATTCCCTGCGGGCGTTCACCAATGCGCTGAAAAAGCTGGATGAACCCACCATCGTGCTGTTTGTGGGGGATCACTTCCCGTCTCTGAAGGGGGAGGACAGCGTGTACGACCAGCTGGGGATCAACGGGAACAACTGCCAGGTGCTGTACGAGCAGTCCTATTATCTGTGGAGCAATTACAAGCTGGATTACAGCGGCGTGCCGGATACGGAGCTGTCCGCCTTCTATCTGCCCTATGTGGTGATGGATCTGGCGCAGATTCCCCGGGACAGCTATTTGCAGCGGATGCACGACAAGATGCAGAGCCTGCCGGTGTATGCCACCAACTATGACCCGGACGGGGCACGGGACAGCATGCTGGATATGCTGACCTATGACCGGATCTGCGGTGAGGATCTGTCCGGACAGGAACTGATCGAAAAAACGGAACCGGAAACAAAGAATTGAGAAAAGCGGAGGGAACGATATGAAGGAGCTTGCACTGGGAACCAAGGGCGAAGCGGAAACACAGGTGGACGAGAGCCGGCTGGCATGCAACGTGGGCAGCGGTTCTCTGCCGGTATACGCCACTCCTATGATGGTGGCGCTGATGGAGCAGGCGGCATGTGCAGCCGTCCGGGACGCTCTGGAGGAGGGGGAAACCTCCGTAGGCACGGCGCTGAACATCCTCCACACGGCGGCAACGCCCCCGGGCATGGAGGCGCACGCTGTGGCAGAGGTGACGGAGGTCAGCGGCAGGGAGATCACCTTCCATGTGGTTGCCTACGATCACTGCGGCAAGATCGGCGAGGGCATGCACAAGCGGGTGGTTGTCCGGGCGGAACGGTTTTTGGAAAAGGCCAACGGGAAAATGGCGAAATAATGTCCCAGACATGGAACAGGCACCGGAGCTCCGGTGCCTGTTTTGCCTTTTTGGTGACCACTTGCTTGTAACTTATTTTTGATACTCTGCGTGCTTGGCACACGCAGTACCGTCTTACCGATGTCTTGGGGAGATGTGTGTGACTCTATTTGTTTAACCGGACGGGTCACGCATGACCCATTTACCTTTCAGTGACCTGTTCCTTTTCTGCGTTCCTTTATAATCTGCGTGCTGGGTACACGCAGTACCGTTCTACCGGAGTCTTGGGGAGACAACC
>NZ_FR894917.1:0-252 GCF_000434255.1 Ruminococcus sp. CAG:379
AGAGTCCGGTGAAATAGCCGGCGGATTCGACTTTTTCAAGAAATGCTCTCATAATGGCGGAGACTTTCTCCTTGCCGAGGTCGAACTGCTTCTTTTCCTCAAGATCGAAATATACAGGCATTTCAAACTGCTTTCCCTTGATGACCGAGAGGAACACATCCGCCTCCTGCCGTGCCTCGTTCTCATTCATTGCATAGGAATACCAGTACGCACCGACAGGAATGCCGACCGCCTTAGCGCCGGAATAATTTT
>NZ_FR894917.1:286-534 GCF_000434255.1 Ruminococcus sp. CAG:379
CTTGTCCTTCTGCGAAGCAAGTCTGCCGTAGCCTGCGCGGATAATCGCAAAAACGATGCCGTCAGCCTTGACCTTCTGCCAGTCGATATCACCGTTGTGAACGCTCACATCGATACCTTTCATAGTATCAGTCTCTTTGTGCTTATCCGCAGTATCAGCGGCAAAATACTTGTAAAAATCATCGGTCACAGAGCCGTTGCTGTGAACTTCATCGCCGTACCACTTACCATTCGAGCGGACATCCACAT
>NZ_FR894918.1:0-154 GCF_000434255.1 Ruminococcus sp. CAG:379
AAAACATCACCGAGGTCATCAAGGCTGTATGGGACGGACTCTGCAAGTTCCTGAAACCGGTCTTTGAGGGGCAGTTCCAGCAGATTGCAAATATTTTCAAAGCTGTGACAGACATTATCCTGAGTGTTCTGGATATTTTTGTCGGTATCTTTAC
>NZ_FR894918.1:269-500 GCF_000434255.1 Ruminococcus sp. CAG:379
GCTGTGTAATCTGTTCGGCACGAGCCTCGATGAAGTAAAGGGATTCTGGGTAGACGTCTGGACGAGTATCAAGAACTTTTTCGTCAACATCTGGAACGGAATCAAGAATTTTATCAGCTCTGCTCTGGGCGGAATCAAAAACTTCTTTACAACAATCTGGACGGGTATCAAGAATTTCTTTGTCGGTATCTGGACGGCGATTTACAACAGTGTATCCGAGAAAATCAATCT
>NZ_FR894918.1:530-937 GCF_000434255.1 Ruminococcus sp. CAG:379
AAAACGGTTATCACGGTCGTATGGAACGCCATTCATACAGCGATCAGCACGGTGCTGAATGCAATCTGGTCGGTTATCACAACTGTATGGCAGACCATTTACGACTTTATCTCTCCGCTGCTGGAGGCATTCAGGTATCTGTTCGAGACGATTTTTGAAGCGATCCATGTGATTATCAGCCGGGTGATGGACTGGATTCACGAAAAGATAACCACCACATGGGAGACCATTATCCAGCAAGATCACTGCGATAAAAACCACTATTGAAAACGGCTTCAATGCGGCAGTGAACTTTATCAAGAATCTTGGTTCACAGGCGGTACAATGGGGCGCAGATATCATCAATAATATCGTGAGCGGCATCAAAAGCAAGATCAACGCTGTAGCAGATGCCGTCAAGGGTATTG
>NZ_FR894918.1:966-1966 GCF_000434255.1 Ruminococcus sp. CAG:379
AGATTCGCTCCTTCCTGCACTTCTCTGTGCCGGACGAGGGACCTCTTGCGGATTTCGAGAGCTGAATGCCGGACTTCATGCAGGGACTGGCAAAGGGCATCGACAAGAGCAAGAAGTATGTCGAGGCGGCTGTATCCGATGTGGCTGATGCCATGACGCTGACAATGCAGTCCGGTCTGAATGTTGATATGTCCGGGCAGGGAGCCCCCGCTGGCGATTACGGCGCAATGATGAACGGCGGCGCGAGAGCAACGGTCATCAACAACTATAACAACGACAACAGCCGGACTGTCAACCAGACGAATAATTCGCCTAAGTCACTGTCACGGCTGGAAATTTATCGTATGACACGGAATGCGCTGAATGTGTGATGGGGTGGGCTTTTGCCTGCCCTATTGCTTCGATAAATCATAATTTAGGCTTATAAAGGCACTTGGTATCTCTATCATAAACATAATCGGGAAGTTCGTCAGTATCTGTTACACTCCAATGAAACATTCTGCAAAAAAGCTGGGTAAAATTGTCTGTTCTCTTATCATATAGAGTTTCAGCTTCCATTAGTTGCCTTTTCAATTCTGAAATATCCTCTGTTTTTCCAATCAAGCGTGTATCATACTTATAATGTTCAATCTCTAATACCATAAGTTATTTTACCTTTAAATTCCGATTTAGCGCAGAGAGCCCGCGCTACGTTTTTTTCTATTATAGCACATTCATTCCGAAAAAGTAAAGGGGGTGCAACCATGTTTTTCAAACTTATCCTCGAAAATGCCAACGGCGATCGTGTTGATATGACCGCCACGGCAAATCAGTATATGACATCGCGGGTGGAAGGACTAAATCCTCCCACCGGCACGATCAGCACCTCCAGCTATGCGGGCATGGACGGAAGCTACCTGAACAATGCTTTCATAGAAAAGCGGAATGTCGTCATTTCCTTTGAGATGCGTGGTGTGGGCGTGGAAGCCCGAAGGCATCAGCTATACAAGGTGGCCAAGCC
>NZ_FR894919.1:0-263 GCF_000434255.1 Ruminococcus sp. CAG:379
CTCGCCAATATCCGTAGCCCCCGACTTATAGCTCATCATGATCTTGTTGGAAGAACTGATGTGAACCGGCTCTACGCACATGGTGTAAATAACCGCACCCCAGTTGAAATCGGGCTGATTGTAGTAGATGGCATAACCGTTCTCCTCTGAGCAGAAATTCGGATAGGATTCCGCAAAGCCCGCAAGGGAACGATAACCGTCATTGTAGAAGGTATACACCTTCTCACCGTAATCATGAAGCGTATCGGTGGAAGCCTTGAACA
>NZ_FR894919.1:288-559 GCF_000434255.1 Ruminococcus sp. CAG:379
AGCGTGATATCCGGTTTTGTCTGCGGAATTTGCAGCACCTTCGGCACAAGCGTATTCAGCTTTTCTGTCTCCGAAGCCTGCACGCCCATTGTTACGAGATTACGAGCTAAAGCGTCCCTCTGCTCATCAAGAGCCGTCAGGTATTTTGCAATGCTCATGCCGTCACCTCCACGATATCAGCCAGTGCGGTTTCGACACCGGAGAGTGCTTCTTCCACTGCCGCCAGATGGGTGCTGATTTCCGTGATAGAGGTCTTTGCCCCCTCCATACT
>NZ_FR894919.1:687-2071 GCF_000434255.1 Ruminococcus sp. CAG:379
CCGGCAGTCGCACTGTCAATTTTCTTCAGCAACTGCTGATATAAATCAGGTGTCGGTGGGATGGGCGGATCATCACCTTCAAAGCCGGATTCACGGATATTCAGCGTGACTGGAACGGTTGTCGCTCTCACTGTTGTATCGGATTCCATATTGTAGCCGAATACCGACATTTTCACCACACCGGCATGAAGTTCCGCAGGCAGATACAAGGTCGTTCCATCTGTTCCGAGAACAACGGAATATACCTCATCGCACTGCGAAAACTGAACCACCTTGTGAAAATGCTTCCAGTCACCGTCAAAGGTGAATTTGAACTGCACATACTGGATCTGGTGATCTGCCAGCACCTCACGCTCCATGATCTCAATGCTCTGATTTTTCACAAGAAATTTCCACATCAGTCACGCACCTCCACCCACTCTTTGTTTTCGTCATCATACTCCATATATCCGTCAAGGCAGTTGATTCTCACAAGTGTACCTGTCAGCTGACCGCTGTGACCGTCCCAGCTCGTCCCTTTCGACACCGTCGCCCAATCGTCCAGGCTGCCCTCATAGGTGATCTGCGTCAGCCGATTACAGTAATTGATCCAGTGTGAGCCGATGCTCGTCACATTATGGCTTAGGGTAACATTTTGCAGATTGGTACAGCGGACAAAGCAGAATCCCGGCACCTCGGAGCATTCGACTCTTGCAGTTGTCAGCGTACTGCTGTCCATGAAAAGGTAATTGCCGAGGGTCGTGAGCGTAGCGGGGAGTGTAACGGATGTGAGAGCCTCACAGGAAAATGCCTTCTCGCCGATGGTTGTTACGGATGACGGAATATTCAGCTCGGTCAGGCCGCCTTGATTATACATGAAAAATGCACGCTTTCCGATTTCGGTAAGGCTTGTCGGAAGGCTGGCGGTTGCCATATTGGGGCATCGTTCAAACACACTGCTGCCGATTGCTGTGATACCGTCTGAAATCACAAGAGAATGGATATTTTCATTTTCCCAGAACGGTGACTGTCCGATCTCGTAATCATAGGTTGCACCGCTTCCACGCAGAAGAAGTCTTCCATTTGAGTACAGCACATAGTACGCATTTTCGCCGATTTCACCTGTTTCAACAATATCGCCCGTGAGATCATCGACCTTTGTCTGAATAACCTCAACTTTATTTGTGAGATCTTCAATTTTCTTATTATATTCCGAAATTTCGGCGATAAGCTGTGCCATCTGTGACATCAGCTCAGTGACCTTGCATTTGCCGAGGATACATTTGCAGTATCCGCAGACATTAGCGTCCTCACGGTAATCGTACCAGTCACGGTCGGACAGCTCTGTCGCTCCCGGATTCAGACGTACTGCATACATGAGCAGCCGCACATGATCTGCATCCTG
>NZ_FR894920.1:0-623 GCF_000434255.1 Ruminococcus sp. CAG:379
GCGGGCTTTGTGCGGTATTGCCTTGACTGTTCACTTTGCGGCATGCCGCATGATAAATCGCTAAAGGAGGTACAGCAATGAAAAGAACATACCAGCCGAAGAAGCTCCACAGAAAAAAGGAGCATGGCTTCATGAAGAGAATGGCAACCAGAGCCGGTAGAAAGGTTTTAGCTCGTAGGAGAGCAAAGGGCAGAGCAAAATTGACCTACTAACGAGTCAGACCACAACAATGCTTGTGGTCTTTTTATTTAGGCGGCGTTTCGCTGCCTGTATTTGATGAAATTCCCAGAAGAACGCGGAATTCTGAGAAAAGGAACTGTATGCTTCACACGGTAATGTTAAACCAGAATAAGGACTTTCTTGCCCTGTACAAACGGGGGGTCTGTATCCCCCTGCGGCATGTGGTGCTGTATGTGCGCCGCAACCGCTTCGGCTTTAACCGGCTGGGTGTAACGGCTGGCAAGAAGCTGGGCAACGCCGTCTGCCGGAATCGTGCCAAGCGGCTGATCCGCCAGGCGTATCGGGAAACGGAGGCGCTGCTGCCCTGCGGCGTGGATCTCGTGATCGTTGCCCGGTCCTCTATTTTGCAGATCAAGTCGCCGGAGCTGACCGCCCTGCTTGCA
>NZ_FR894921.1:0-1040 GCF_000434255.1 Ruminococcus sp. CAG:379
GCGGCGGCCACCACCTGTCCCCCGGGACACATGCAGAAGGTGTACACACTGCGTCCCTCCGGCAGGTGGGTCACCAGCTTGTAATCCGCCGCCCCCAGAGCGGGATGGTGGGCGAATTTTCCGTACAGTGTCTGGTTCATCCGGCTTTGCAGATGCTCGATCCGCATGCCCACTGCAAAGCTTTTCTGCGTCATGGGGATCCCCATGCTCCAGAGCATGGAAAAGGTGTCCCGGGCACTGTGACCGATGGCGAGAATGGCATGCTCCGTCGGCAGGAGCACGGTTTCCCCTCCCTGGATATACCGGATTGCCCTTAGCCTTCCATTCTTTTGCTCCAGACCGGTGACGCATGCGCCGAAATGTACCGTTCCGCCCAGTCCTAAGATCCGCTGTCGGAGATTCCGCACCGTGGGAGCAAGCCGATCCGTGCCGATGTGGGGCTTGGCTTGCCAGAGGATCTCGCCGGGGGCACCGCATGCCGCAAAGGTTTCCAGCACGAACCGGATCCGGGGATCCTTGGTACCGGTGTTCAGCTTTCCGTCAGAAAAGGTGCCTGCGCCTCCTTCTCCAAACTGGACATTGCAGTCCGGATCCAGAACGCCAGTCTCCCAGAATCGGCGTACAGCCGCAGTCCGGGTGTCCACATCATAGCCCCGTTCCAGCAGGATGGGTCTGGTGCCGGCAAGAGCCAGCACATAGGCGGCAAAGAGACCTGCCGGACCGCTGCCGATGACCACCGGGGACTGCACCTTGCCGGGGTTTGCCGGAACATGGTACTGGTAGGGAGTATAGGGCAGCACGTCCTTGTCGGTTTTGCATGCTGCCAGCAGAGCGGCCTCCTGATGGGCGTTGACCAACAGGGAGGCGGTGAAATGAACTGCCTGCTTTTTCCGGGCATCCACTGACCGGCGGAACAGGGTGACGCTCTGGAGCTGCTTTCTGTCCGTATGCAGCCGCTGTGCCGCCAGATCTGTCAGGGTTTTCTGGGTGTAGGACAGGGGCAGGGTCACGTTGCTTATCAGAATCACGAGTTGTGCTCC
>NZ_FR894921.1:1136-4243 GCF_000434255.1 Ruminococcus sp. CAG:379
CCGCCGCAGTCTCCGTACAGATCCGTTGCTTCTCCGGTGATGTACAAACCGGGGCAGATCCGGGATTCCAGGGTGTCCGTCAGAGCACTGCCAGGAATGCCCCCCATGGTGACCTGGGCAGCCTGCCAGGGGGCGGTGCCGGTGACGGGGAAGGGCAGAGCCTTCAGCAACTGTGCGGTTTGCTGCAATTGCCCAGGGGACAGACGGGAGGCAGGCTCCGTCAGAGGAGCATCCGTGATCCGCCGCAGGAGAACCTGTCCCAGCCGCTTGGGCAGCATGCCCGTGAGCAGCTCCTCCAGGGACAGCTTTCTGCGCTTTGTGTGGAGTTCGGACAGCGTGGAGTATGCCTCCTCCCGGCTCCATTCCGGCAGCAGATCCACGGAAACGGTCAATTTGCAGCCGTATTGGGCGGCAAGCCCGGACAGTTGAAAGACGCAGATGCCGGATAGGGTGCCGTCCGCAAATTGCAATTCGCCGGTTTCCTGCCGCAGGCATTTGCTGCCCAGTATGGCACTGACTGCTGCATGCACCCGAATGCCCTTTAAAGCCTTGACTGCTGCCGGATCCGTCCGGATGGGACACAGAGCCGGCTGGGGTGTATGTACCGGATGCCCCAGTCCCCGGAGCAGTGCCATGGCGGTGCCGTCCGTGCCGCAGTTGGGGGCAGCATAGCCCCCGGCGGAAAAGATCACCCGTTCTGCATGCAGAACCCCCTGGGGCGTGGTGAGAAGAAATCCGCCCTTGTCCTGGCGCATGCCGGTCACCTGGGCATCACAGCAGGTCTGTACCCCCTGATCGTCGCAGGCAAAGCGCAGTCCGTCCAGTACCGATGCGGCAGTGTTGCTCATAGGGTATATGCGCCCCTCCGGATCCGTCCGGCAGCAGACCCCAAGCCTGCGGAAAAAGGCTTCCGGTTCGGTTTGGGCAAGGATCTGCGTTGCCTGGGGCAGGGAGCCGTGATAGTGGTTCAGTTCCCGGTGGATGTTGCCGAGATTGCATCTGCCGTTGCCGGTGAGCAGCAGCTTTTTCCCCACCCGGGGCAGCCGCTCCAGCAGGGTGACCTGTGTCCCTGCCCGGGCAGCCGTGTATGCGGCGGTCATGCCGGATGCACCGCCGCCGATGACGGCGATTTGTGTATGTGTCTGGGTCATGGTTCCCTCCGTAACGGGCAGTGCTTGCGTCTGCCCAAAGCTACTTTCAGTATAGCATAGCCCGGGTGGGAAGTCAATTCACGGGCATTGACTTTTGGTTGGATCTGTGGTATGCTTTCATTAGTAAAAAGAACAGCTTAAATTTAAGATCAAAATCATTTCAGGAGGATGAACCATGAAACACAGACGTAAGAGAACCATGCTGGGTGTTTTGTCAGCGGCGCTTGTATGCAGCAGCGTACTGGCTTACCCAGCGCATTTCACCGCCTATGGAGCAGTTACTGCCAACCCGGTCATCAGCCGGGAGGTGCCGGCATATTCCACCGCCGGCACAGGAGCAGCCGCATCCGGCAACGACAAGTTCTACTATTCCTTCTGGAATGCCACAGCACCGGATTACCTTGCCTATGACCTGTCAGCCGTACCGGAGGCGCAGCGGAAAAGCGTGACGCTGGTGTGGTACAATGCTACGGGGCAGTTTGATTACACGATCCTCAACGGCAGTCCCAATGGCATGCCCTCGGATTACACGGTTGAGGTGAACAGCGCTCCCGGCGGTACCTATCCGGAGGAGGGCTGGGAGGTGCGAGCCACTGTAACCGAGAACACCCTGCATTCCCGGCAGCATGTGGTGGATATGACCGGCTGCAACTGGATTCGGCTCCATGTGACCGGTAGTGACGGCAAAGAGGGAGGCTATATCTCCATCAACATGGATGTGCATACCACAGCAGAGGGCGTATCCGACAGCTGGATCTTCTACGGGGATTCCATTACCGCCTGCGGCATGATGAACTGCTATGGAACCGGCTTTGCGGAGTATGTGCATCAGATCGACAGCACCTATTACCCCATTCAGGAAAACGGCGGCATCGGCGGTATTCGCAGCGTGGAGGGTGCTGCAAATATGGAACGGTGGCTGGAGATGTTTCCAGGGAAGTATGTGAGCATTGCTTACGGCACCAACGATGCCTGGGGCAACCAGACCGGTGCGGCGCAGTACTATGCCAATACTGCCAGCATGGTGGAGCAGGTGCTGGCGACAGGCAAGATCCCGGTGGTGCCCAGGATCCCCTATGCCACGGAGCCGGGGGTAGGGGACAATCTGGCGGCATACAACGCCATGGTGGACAAAATCTATGAGAACTACCCGGATGTAGTAAAGGGCCCGGATTTTGAAGCTTATTTCCGGGAGCATCCAGATCTGCTCAGTGCCGATGGGGTGCATCCCAGTGAGCAGGGCTATGACGGTATGCGGCAGCTCTGGGCACAGACCATGTACGATGTGGTATACAAAACCGGGGATACGCCGGTGGCAGGGGATCTGAATCAGGATGGGGCATGCACTGTGGCAGACGTGGTGCTGCTGCAAAAATGGCTCATGGGTGCCGGTACCCTGACAAACTGGCAGGCTGCGGAGCTGACCGGGGACGGCGTGATCGACAGTGCCGACCTGTGCATCCTGCGGCGCATGCTGACAAACCAATAAACACGCAGAAGCCGGGGAATGCCCGGCTTTTTGCAGTTCTCCGGGCGTTGACATCCGCCGGGGAATATAGTATACTGGGAGGGATGCAGATATCAGGCAATGCCGCACAGTTTCGTGCGGTGCTGCCGCAAAATCACGGACATAGAAAGGGATGACTGGTGTGCCAGAAGAATGGATGAATTTTCCTATGAGCGGGGAGCTGCTTTGCGCCCTGGCTCTGGTGATCGTAGATATATGCGCCCTGGTGCTAATGTTGATGACCGGGCGGGAACGTCGTGTGACGGAACGGGTCTGGGAAAAGGTCAGCGCCCGGATGGAGCTGGCGGACAGCAAGCGTCGGTACCCTCTGGGGGCGGAGGAGATCCTCATTGGCAGACACGGTGCCGCCGATATTCAGCTGAAGGATGCCACCGCCTCCCGGTATCATGCACTGCTGACAGTGTGCGATGGGGTATGGCGGATCACGG
>NZ_FR894921.1:4276-10679 GCF_000434255.1 Ruminococcus sp. CAG:379
AACTCCGCCGGGGGGACTTATGTAAACGGCAAGCGGATCTCCTCTGTGCGGCTCCACGAAAATGACCGGATCCGGATCGGGGCAACTACCCTGTGCCTGCGGAAAAGGAGTGCGTGATGTATAAAAACGGAATATCCTACCTCGGGTTGATCCTGCTGATCCTGCTGTCCCATATGTCCCTGCTGGCGATCATTCTGTTCCGGGGCAATTACGAGGCTGTGACAGATGTGGGATTGCTGGCAGCCATTGTACTGGGCACGGATCTGATCTACTTCTGCGTACTGCGGCTCATGCGGCAGGCTACTTATACGGCGGATTTCGCCCTGGTGCTGCTGCTGAACATGAGCGTGATCTTCCAGTCCTGCTTCGGAGGCGTGGGCTTTGCGTTCAAGCATTACCTGATGGCAGTGGGAGCGTTTGTGTTCTGCCAGATTGCCTATCTGCTGACCCGGGACGCTGTGGTCACGGAGCGGCGCAAACCCATTTATTATGTGTTATTTGGCTTGCTGATGCTGTCCATCCTGCTGTTCACCGGCAGCCGGGGCATCTGGATCGACCTGGGGTTCATCACCCTCCAGCCCTCGGAATTTCTAAAGCCCGTATTCGTCCTGCTATGCGCTACCTCCATCTCCGCCCAGCAGAATAAAAAGAAAACCATGGGCTTCATGATCGTCCGGGATAACTGGTATGTGTACGGCTGTACAGTGCTGATCGTGCTGCTTCAGTGGTGGTGCCGGGATCTGGGCAGTCTGCCTACCTTCCTGGCTGTGGCAGGCTGCGGCTTGATCTGCCGGATCTGCTATCCCCGGGCAAAGCTGTCCAAAAAGCTCATTGCCGGGCTGTGTGCCGGCGGTGCAGTGCTGGCGGCAGTGGCAGTGAAAATCGCCCCGGCCTATGTACTGGAGCGTCTGCATACGGACATCTGGAAGGATCCCAGCGGCAGCGGTTATCAGCAGTGCAAGGCGCTGATCGCCATTGCGGAGGGGGGCTGGTTCGGCAAGGGCCCCGGTCAGGGTACCCTGCATAAGGTAGCTGCCTCCAATACGGACATTGTGTTTTCCACCATCTGTGAGGAGTGGGGACTGCTGATGGCGCTGCTTTCCATCTTCACCATTCTGCTGATCCTCTGCACCTGTCTGACCAATACCCCCCGTTCCTATTATCACGCCTGCATCGTCAACGGAGTGGTAGCAGTGTTCGTGGTGCAGATGACCCTGAACATTTTCGGTTCCTGTAATCTGATCCCCTTTACCGGGGTCACAATTCCCTTCATCTCCCAGGGAGGCAGCTCCATGCTCACCAGCGGCTTTCTGGTGGGATTGCTGAAGGCAACCCAGTCCCCCCTGTTCCATTCTGAGGTGAAGGTGCCAAAGAAAAAGAAGCCTGCATTGAAAAAGAAAAGAAAGGCGACGGCATGAAAAGTATCTTACGCGGCAGACGGCTTATCACGCTGATGCTTCTGCTGTTTCTGACAGGGATGATCGTACTGGTGGTACGGATCCAGCTGGAGGCATCCTTTTACATTTCCCAGTCCGGCAAGCCCTGCTATGGTATGGTGTATGACCGGGAGGGGGACGTGCTCTTTGATGGCATCAACGGCTACGAGGGCTATGAAAGCGGACATTTTGCCGACGTCGGCAGCCTGATCGGGGATACCAGCGGGCAGATGACCAATACTCTGGTGGCACGGAATCTGGAATCCCTCACCAACTACAGCTTTACCACCGGCATGCGGCAGACAGGCAAAACCGCCATTCACACTACCCTGGATCACGCAGCCAACAAAGCCACCTACAGTGCCTTTGGGAAAAAGGATGGCATTGCCATTGCCTATAACTATAAGACCGGGGAGATCCTGGTGAATGTGAGCAAGCCCTGTGTGGATGTAGCAAAGGGGTATGGGGACATTGCCAACTTTCCGGAGGGCAGTCTGCTGTGCAAGGCATTTTACGGCACAGTGCCCGGCTCCACCCAGAAGGTTTCCACAGTGATCGCCGCAACGGAGATCCTGGGTGCGGAGCAACTGGAATCCCTGTCCTATTCCTGCACCGGCAGCTATCTGAATGACAACCGGCAGTCCATCAACTGCCATAAATCCAGCGGCCATGGCAAGCAGAATATCTTCCAGGGCTTTGCCAACAGCTGCAACCCCTTCTTTGCCCAACTGCTGGAGCGTTCCGGCATGCCGCTGGATCGGATCATTTCCGTGTACCGGAGCATGGGTTATGCGGTGAACGGAGATCAGAAGCAGACCATCAGCATTGACGGGATCCTCAGCGAGACTGCCTCCACTACCTTGCAGGATATCCATGATTTTGATACCCAGTGGGGCTGCATGGGACAGGGAGAGACGCTGGTGAGTCCCTGTCAGCTGATGATGTGGCAGAGTGCAGTTGCAAACGGGACAGGGGTGTCCACCAGACCCCATCTGATTGACACCGTGACCAACGTGTCCGGCAAGGTGACAAAAACCGCTTCCACCGAGTATACGGGGCAGCTGTTTTCTGTGGCTGCCGCCCAGGAGACCCGGAAGATCATGCTGGACAACGGTAAGAATCATTATGTCGCTGCCGGAAAGATCAAGGGCTATGACATTGCCGTCAAGAGCGGCACTGCCCAGGTGAACGGGGGCAAGGAGGAAAATTCCCTGCTGGTTGGCTTTGTGGACGATCCGGATTTCCCCATCGCCTTTTGCGTGGTGATCGAGAACCGGGTCAGCGGCGAGATCGCCACCCATCAGATCGTACAGAAGATGCTGGATGCACTGAAATAAAAAACAGGCAGTATGCGTCAAGCATACTGCCTGTTTGATTTCTATGGGTGATCGTTTAGGCACGCTGGGACTGCATGACCGTCTGTAAGGCCCGGAGTAGCTCCTCGTCCCGGAACTTGCATGTGGAGCGGTCGTAATGCTCTCCGTTGTCCCAAAGCATCGGGCACATGCCCCGGTCCCATGCTGCCTGTGCCACGGAGCGGAGGTACAGCCGGACGCTTTCCGGCTCCTTATTGGTGGTCGTGGTACCGAATTCCCCGATGATGACCGGCACGCCCTTGTCCACAAAGGTGGTCTTCAGCTTATCCATATATCCGTTCAGTTCATTGATCTCCTTAGTATTGCCCCAGGTGCTTCTTGCCTTGCCCCAGTCAGCATCCTCCGTCAGAATGGCAAAGGTGGAGGGGGTGTAGTAATGCACGCTGACGGCGCAGCGGTTCTGGGGATCCGCAGGCATCTTGAACGCCGGGTCACAGGTCAGATCCACGTCCGTTGCATAGCCGGCGATCAGCAGATGCCGTTTTGCATTGTTGCCGCCGGATTCCCGCACCAGATCCACAAAGGTCTGGTTCAGCTCGTTGAGCAGGCCGAAAGCCTTTTCCTTGTCTCCCACATTGCTGTAGCGGTTCCAGGTGTTTTCATAAACGCCCTCCTCGTTGAGGGATTCAAAGATCAGCTTGTCGCTGTAGTCGGAAAATTCCGCAGTCACCTGCTTCCATACGGCTTTGTATTTTTCCAGCGTGCCGTCATGGCCTTCATCCGCCTTGGAGATCCAGCCACCATCCCAGTGGATGTTGATAATGGCGTACATATCGTTGTCCAGTACATAGCCGGCGACCTCCTTGACCCGGGAGATGAGGGAGGCGTCGATGGTGTAATCCTCTGCCATCATATTGCTCCACGCCACCGGGATCCGGACGGATTTGAATCCGGCACCGGAAATGCCGTCGATCATTTCCTTTGTGGTGACCGGGTTTCCCCAGGCGGTTTCATAGTTTTCCACGGAGGAGCCGGTGATCCAACTGCCGCATGCCTCCAGGGTGTTCCCCAGATTCCAGCCCACGCCCATTTCCTTGACCACCTGGGCGGTGGAAATATCCCGCATGTCGCCGGAGGCGTCGTTTTTGCCGCAGGAAACCGCAGAAGCACTGCACAGAGCGGTCAGCAGCAGGGGGATCCATTTGATCTTTTTCATATTGTTTCCTTTCTGTAGAGGGCTGGCAGCATCCCACAGGGCATGTGAGGGTTGCCTTTGTTTTCAATTATAGGCAACACCGCACAAAGATTGTGCAGCAGATGCTGCGCAAAGCCGACAGGCGGGCTTTGTGCGGTATTGCCTATATTGTAAGTATACCGGAATCGGCATTGTACGTCAATATACAAAACAATATTCTTTTGAGCCTGTCTATTTATTGACGAATCAGCTTATATATGTTATAATAAAAAGAAGCATGCAGAACGGGACAATGCAGTGGTGCTGTCCTGCCGGGAGATCTGCAAAGAGTATGGGAGGTTTCGCAGTATGTCAAAGCGCAGTATACGTATCGCAGCATGCATCGGGGGATTGGGGAACGAGTATCAGACGCCCCTGCTCAAAAGTATCACCAAAGCTTGTAACAGTCATGATTTTAAGCTGAATGTGTTTTATTCCTTTGCGGACGAATGGAGCGGAAAGAAGAGCCAGGAAGGGGACAGAAGCATTTATGAGCTGGTGAACTTCTCCCAGTTTGACGGACTGATCCTGTTTAATATCACGCTGCAGGATCCGGAGCTGGTGCAGGACCTGAAGCACCGTGCCCAGGAGGAGGGCTTGCCTGTAGTGTGCGTGGACGGAGCGGAGCAGGATTGCTACAACATCACCATCAATTATGACAATGCGGTGGAAATGATGACCCGCCATTTTGTAGAGGCTCACGGCTTTACTAAGATCAACTACCTGGGCGGAGAGGAGGAATATCTGGTTTCCCGTATCCGCCGGGAGGCATATGAGCGGGTGCTGCGGGAATGCGGTATTCCGGTAGAGCCAAGCCGGGAATTGATCGGCAGCTTCTGGGATGAGCCTGCGTACCGGGCGGTTCTCAAATACTACAGTGAGCAAGGGGAAATGCCGGAAGCGTTCGTATGCGCCAACGATGAAATGGCGATCGGCGCAGTCCGGGCACTGGAGCAGCTTGGATTCCGGGTGCCGCAGGATGTATGTGTATCCGGGCTGGATGGGGTCAGCAAGGCGCTGAACTTCTGCCCTTCCATCACCACGGCGCAGCCGGATCTGGATGCCGCAGGCAGACTGGCAGTGGAGCGTCTGGCGCAGGTACTGGCAGGGCAGCAGGAGTCCTCTGGACAGGAGCATGTGGGTTGTATTCCCCACTTCCAGGAATCCTGCGGCTGCGCATCCTTTTCCGGTGCGGTAAACAGTGAGGTCAAGGAAGAACTGTACCAGAAGCTGGAGCAGATGCAGCATTATCTGAAATGGGTCAACGGCTCTGTGGAATCCATTACGGCGGAGGAAACGGCGCAGGGCGTTGTAGACAGACTGGGAGAAGTGGCACAGCAGTTCTGGACTGGAAAGTGCTGGTTCTGCGTGAGTGATGGCTTCTACCGGGAGTTGTTTGGCATGACCGGTGCCAGCCCCTATCCGGTGAAGGGCTTCTCCAACACCATCCGCACCCTGGTGTGCTGCCGGGATCACATTCTGGAGCAGGCGTATGATTTCAGCCGGCTGGATCTGCTGCCCAATTACGATTATGAGGTGGAAAGCTGCGGCGCCATTCTCTTTGTACCCATGCACTTCCAGGATCGGATCATTGGCTATATCGCCGTTGAATACTCCGATATTGTCATGGACCTGTCCCTGCTGAGCAATCTGGTATGCAGCGTCAGCGTGGTACTGGAAAATGCCAGAATCCGGGTGCAACTGCAAAAAATGATCGACCGGCTGCAGTGTGCAACTGTGCGGGATCCTATGACGGAACTGATGAACCGCCGGGGCTTTTACAATCATGCCGTTAAGCTCTTTGCCGCCTGCGCAGAGGAGGGGGCACAGTTTATGTCCATTTCCCTGGATCTGGACGGGCTCAAGGAGATCAATGATACCTACGGGCATCAGGAGGGGGACAGCGCCATCCGTGCCTTTGCCCGATTCCTGGACGGCTTTTCCTCGGATACCTGCGTGGTGGCACGGTTCGGCGGAGATGAATTTGTCATGGCAGGCAGATTCCAGGAGTCCATGCACCCCATTACCATTGTGCATACCCTGCAAAGCAAGCTGAATGAATACAACCGCACCTCCGGCAGATGCTACCGGATCGAAATGAGCAGCGGCTTCCATGTAGGCGTGCCGGATTACAATTCCACGGTGGATGAGTGGATCGCCCTGGCGGATGAACAGATGTATACGGAAAAGAAGGATCACCACCGCCGCAGCCGGGTGAGAAGATAATCGGGTACAGCCCTTGCAAAAAACGGACACTGGAATTCCAGTGCCCGTTTTTTCATGCGTCTGCCAGCCTGGGCGTACCCAGTGTCCGGTTGATCCATCTGACCGCCAGGTCAAACCATTCAGCACAGTCCGGGTTCAGATGCCAGGTGCCCATGGCAGTGGTCTGATCTGCCAGGGCAAGCCCGTGACCG
>NZ_FR894922.1:0-5684 GCF_000434255.1 Ruminococcus sp. CAG:379
TGCCAGCAGGGCATCCAGTTCTGCGCCGTTTGTCCAAGCAAATGATTTTTTGGTTGCGCCGATGCACCTGTAATATTTCCTTCCACAATCAAGAAAGGGCGGCTCAGATATTCCTCTGGGCTGCCCTTTTCAAATAACTGTGAAGTATGTTACCGCTCCGCCAGTGAACGCTTTAATAAGCAAAGATCCATTGCATCCAGCTGATTGTCACCGGACAGATCGCCTGCCTTCCAGTCCGGCAGAGTTGTATCCGGAACGGTAAGGAGCCACCTTTGGAGCAGGAGTACGTCCGCAATGGTAAGCTCGCCGTCTGCATTCAGGTCGCCCCGGATGTTTGCATGTGCAGCAGTGACAAGAACCGTGTAATTCACGCAACTGCCGGACATCCCGTTTGTGCCCAGCAAAACCCGTTCGCCCTTAGCAAATGCTTTGCTGTAGATCACATAGGTTACATCATTGCTTGCCTGTGCGGTCAGCGTTGTGTTTGTCCAATCGGTCAGCCAGTCCGGCACCGTGGTGACTCTTTGATCCAGAAGCACGTAGGTGGTAATATCTGCCCCGGCAGTGAATGTTGCAAGATCACCATTGGTTTTCTTGGCATCGCAGGCTGTCAGCACGCCTTCTGCGTCCTCCAGTTCCTTTGGCAGAGAGGCGAAGGTAAAGTCTCTGTCCCCATAGATCACGGAGCCGACGCTTGCAGAATCTATAAGCCCCCATGCGTTGTAATGCTCCATGTCCTGAATGGTCAATGCCTTGATCAGAGTGTCATCCATAGGTTCCACCTTGGGCGAAACGATCCATTTGTGATCATCCGTGCCGGCGTATTCCCATTCCAGAACATTTGCGCCCTCGTTCTTGGACATGCCATCCACCCTAAGGCAGCTGCTGTCATCCGTGACCTTTGTGGTGATGGTGTAGGTGCCGTCCGCATTGTCCACAAATTTGAACAGCTGTGCATCGGATTTTGTATTGGAATAGATGCCGATATTGGTGCCGTTGTCGGTTTTTCCATAATCCACATCCAGCAGGTACGTCTTGCCGTCTCCCACTTCAGAATAGATCCGGTAGTAGCTGTCCTCGGCATCTTCCAGCCGCCAGCTTTGTGCTTCTGCGGATTGTACCACATTGGTGCCGTTTGCAGCATTTTTTCCATCAACTGCCAGATATAGACTGCCGTTTCGGTTTTGAATCGTATAGTTCACGGCGGTGTTCATTGCCGTTCCAGCCTTGGTGGTTTTCATGCCGGTGCCCAGATAATAATCCAGCATGTGGGACTGGTAGTATCCCTTTGCAGTCATGCAGTTGCGGTAGCAGGGATCCTGTGCAAGACACTCATTGCGGTACTGGGTGGGCACGGTCGTGCTGAGGATCACAAGGCTTGCATAGTCGCTGCCTGTACAGATCACTTCCTCCCGCCAGTCTCCCAGGATATCACCGTAAAACATGGGTGCGCCCCGGTCGCTGCTGGAGCATGGCGTGATCTTCCAGGTGGTTGCCACACGGGAAACATTCCCCGTTGCCGAATCCCACTTTTCAATTTTGCTGTCATTGTAGCTTTCGCTCATCAGATCTCCGTCCCACCAGAGTCGAAGGGAGGGATACAGATACTTCTCGCTGATTTTTTCTCCGTCCATGGACCAGGTGCCCTGGAAAGACCAGCACTCAAAGCCCTCATGATCCGGATCAATATCTCCCACACAGCCCCGTCCTACATCATAGGTGCTGCCGTCCGTTGTGGCGTTTTTCCAGATGATCTTCCCGGTGTTGGCATTCATATAGTATTCCAGCAATCCGCTTGGATTCTCCTGCTGGATCCCATAGCACATCATTTCCTTGCCTTCCTGTTCCGGCGCAAATGCGCCGACAAACCATCGATCCCCATGCACAATTTCGTTGTTTCGCCAGCGGAGCGTGCCATCACCGTTCAGGCAATAGCCCATATGCAGAACCTCGTCCTTGCCGTCGTAATTAACATCGGCAATCCGGATCTGGTGCGCCTCTGCACCACCGCCGTTTTTGGCATCATACTTCCATAGCTGCTTGAAGCTTTTTCCCCCTGCATAGCCATAAGCGACCATCAGGGAATTGAAGGATTTATCCGCATTCCGGTTTTTCAGCCAGCAGACCAGGGCGGGATTGACCCCGTCCAGATACCCGATTTCCATCATACAAGCCATAGGGCCTACCTGCAGATAGTCGTAGGCAGATTCACGGATGCCTTCAGCTTACCAGTTCGTCCGTCCAGAACTGCGATCGCCTGACCATTTGCATCGGAAGAACTGGAATATACCGTGCCGTCTCCGAATGTGACCCCATTGGCGATCCGCAGCAGCACGTCCGCATAGCCATCGCTGTCGATGTCATATACGATGGCACCGTCCCACATGCCTGCATCAATCGTGGAAGCGCCGGGAGAAATGTTATTCTTATTCTCACTGTTCACGCCCAGATCCACTGTCCAGAGATAGGTGCCGTTGCTGATGTATGCTTCCAGCTTCTGGTGATCATCTGCACAGCGATCCACCAGATAATCATAAGTACCGTCCCCGTTAAAGTCGCCCACCCATACAAAGTGGATGGTGCCCCCTTCCTTGATGGGAATGACCTGGGCGGCGCCTGCGTTGCCCTTTGTGAAGATGGAGCCGCCTGCCTTGAGGGTGAAGCTGCCGTCCGTAGCAGTTTCTGCTCCGCCAGTCACCATTTTGACAAAATAGGTGTTGTCCTTGGTCTGGTCAGCGGTGGTATCCGTGTAGTTTGTGCCTCCTGTGATGGGGGAGGCGTTCAGCTTGGTTGTGGTGCCATCCGTTGTCCGGTAGAGATTGAAGGCGCAGCCGGCAGGATCCTCCTCCAGCGAGCGCCAGCTTACAAATACTGCATTGCCTGCGTTGACCGCATACACGCCCGATCCAGATACTCTATCTTTCGCCCGGAGGAATCCGTCCGGACAGAAGCTGCATGGACAGTGACCGGTTGACTGTCTGGCTGCGACATGGCAGCAAATGGTGCAGCACATAGAACACCCAGTGCTGCTGCGATGGTTCCCTTGAAAATTCCTTTCATTCAAAAATCCCCCTGTTGTCTTATTTTTCTTATGTATCACAGCCTGAAATGCCTATCAATGCACAATCCTGCTTAAAACCTGAACTTTTCGGTTATGCGGCAAAATGGCATAAAAATAGAGGATGCGGCGTATCCACATCCTCGTGCAGCATGGTTTCCTCATGGGGATTTTCAACTCAGCGCCGTCCCAGATACCGGAATACCTGTTTTCGATATTCCAGATAAGGCGTGCCGAAGGTTTCCGTGAGATAACGCTCCTCTTGCAAAATTTGCAGGTGGAGCATCACTGCCGCAAAGACCGTAAAGCCAGCGGTCAGTCCATTGCCGAACATCAGCAGCACCCCCAGATATTGCAGATCAAACCCCAGGAATGCCGGATTGCGGCTGAAACGGTAGATGCCGGTTGTGACAAGCTCTGTCCTGTCTTTGTCCGGGATTCCTACGCGCCAGCTGTTCCGCATGCACAGAACGGAGATCAGAAAGATCAGATCCCCCAGCATCCCCAGACAAAAGCCGGTGAAACGGGCGTTGTCCGGCAGGTGACTCCAGCCGAATGCAATGGACAGCAGTTGAGCGGGGATGATCCCCACTGTGGCAATGCTCATACAGATTTCCACTCTATGGATCGAGGGCTCCTTTTGGCGGTCAATCTGCTGGGTACAAATGCCCTGACGCTTCTGCACCCACATTTTCAGTAAGTAAATGATGTAAAAAATAACCAGTACCACAAGCGCCAGCAGGCGATATGGCAGGTGTTCTTCCAATGGGATTTGCATGGGTGTTCCTTCACTCCTCTTAAATTGCGTAGTGCATGTTGTATCTCGACTATTATATCAAATCAGTGGTATGCTTGTCAAGATGTTCCTTTGCGGCGCCGTGTTGCCTTAAAAACGGCAGGCGCATGCATTGACAAGCGCTATATCCTATACTATAATAAAAAGAGTTGGACAGCTTCAGTGGGGAGACAGCTTCCGCTGAATGTATCCACACTTTCAGGCGTTCCAATTTGGAGTGCTATGCAGTAACAGAGGTTTGATATATGACACTGAAAGAATTAGCAATTGGAAAAACCGCCGTGATCCGGTCTGTTGGGGGAGAAGGCGCCCTGCGGCAGCACTTTCTGGATATGGGTCTGATCCCGGATGCGGAGGTGACACTGGTCAAGTTTGCGCCCATGGGAGATCCGCTGGAGCTGCGGATACATGGGTATGAGCTGACCCTGCGGCTGGCGGATGCGGAGAAGATCCTCGTGCAGGAGATCCCCACTGCCCCTGCATCCAGAGTATCCCAGCGGAGCCTGCGGGATATTCCCCACCCGGGCTTGGGAGAGGGGGGCAAGTATCACGCCAAGGCAGGAGAATGCCCCTTGCCGGAGGAAGAGATGCTGACCTTTGCCCTGGTGGGAAACCAGAACTGCGGCAAGACCACCCTGTTTAACCGGCTGACCGGCTCCAATCAGCATGTGGGCAATTTTCCCGGCGTGACGGTGGATCGGAAGGATGGGCAGATCATCGGCCATGCCAATACCCGGATCACGGACTTGCCCGGCATTTATTCCATGTCTCCCTACAGCAGCGAGGAGATCGTCACACGGCAGTTCATTCTCCAGGAAAAACCCCGGGGCATCATCAATATTGTGGACGCTTCCAACATTGAGCGGAATCTGTACCTGACCATGCAGCTGTTGGAGTTGGATATTCCCATGGTGGTGGCGCTGAATATGATGGACGAGGTGCGGCAGAATGGCGGTTCCATCCTCATCAATGAAATGGAGCAGGCACTGGGGGTGCCGGTGGTGCCCATTTCTGCCGCCAAGAATGAGGGCATTGACGAGCTGATCGACCATGCGCTCCACGTTGCCAAGTACCAGGAGCGCCCCGGCAGACAGGATTTCTGCGATCCCAACAGCAGCGGCAGTGCCGTGCATCGGTGTATCCACGGGATCATGAGTCTGATCGAGGATCATGCGGCGGACACGGGAATTCCGCTTCGGTTTGCCGCCTCCAAGCTGGCAGGGGGCGATGGAGATGTGCTGGAGCAGCTGAAGCTGGACGAGAATGAGAAGGACGGACTGGAGCATATCGTAGTGCAGATGGAAAAGGAACGGGGGCTGGATCGTGCCGCCGCCATTGCGGATATGCGCTTCCGGTTTATTCAGAAGGTATGCTCCGCCACGGTGGTCAAGCCTCACGAAAGCCGGGAGCATGCCCGGAGCCGGCGCATTGACCGGATCCTCACCGGAAAATACACCGCCATCCCTGCCTTTATCGGCATCATGGGACTGGTATTCTTCCTGACCTTTCACGTGATCGGCACCTTTCTGTCGGATCTGCTTGACCGGGGCATCGGACTGTTGACGGATCTGGTGGATCGGGGACTGACCGCCGCCAATGTGCATCCCGCTCTGCATTCCCTGGTGATCGACGGAGTATTCGGAGGCGTGGGCAGTGTGCTGAGCTTCCTACCCATTATCGTGACTCTGTTTTTCTTCCTGTCCATGCTGGAGGACAGCGGCTATATGGCACGGGTGGCGTTTGTGATGGATAAGCTGCTGCGGAAGATCGGTCTGTCCGGAAGAAGCATTGTTCCCATGCTGATCGGCTTCGGCTGCACGGTGCCGGGGG
>NZ_FR894922.1:5701-9723 GCF_000434255.1 Ruminococcus sp. CAG:379
GCCGGGGGTCATGGCAAGCCGTACGCTTTCCTCTGAACGTGACCGGAAAATGACCATACTGCTGACCCCTTTTATGAGCTGTTCCGCAAAGCTGCCCATTTACGGGTTCTTCACCGCCGCCTTTTTCCCGAAGCATGGAGCGCTGGTGATGATCCTGCTGTACTTCGGGGGCATTCTCATGGCGATTCTGGCGGCACTGCTGATGAAGGGCAGTCTGTTCCGGGGAGAGCCGGTGCCCTTTGTAATGGAGCTGCCCAATTACCGGATGCCCGGAGCGAAGAATGTGGCACAGCTGCTTTGGGAAAAGGCGAAGGATTTTCTCACCCGTGCATTTACCGTGATTTTTGTGGCAACTATCGTGATCTGGGTTTTGCAGACCTTTGATCCGAAATTCCGCATGGTGGCGGATTCCCAGAACAGCATGCTGGCTCTGGTAGCCGGCTGGATCGCCCCCATCTTCCGGCCTCTGGGCTTTGGAGACTGGCGGATATCCACCGCTCTCATCACCGGTATGCTGGCAAAGGAAAGCGTGGTCTCCACTCTGTCGGTGCTGATGCCGGACAGCAGCGCTTTGTACGCTATGCTCACGCCCTTGGGGGCAGTCTGTCTGCTGGTGTTCTGCTTGCTGTATACCCCCTGCATTGCAGCAGTGGCATCCATCAAGCGGGAGCTTGGGGCAAAGTGGGCAATCGCTGTAGTGGTAGAACAATGTGTGATCGCCTGGATTGCCGCCTGTCTGGTGCATCTGGTGGGCATGCTGTTGGGATTTTAAGGAGGCTTTTATGATTGACGTAAGCGGAAAATGGGCGTTGATTACCGGCGCCAGCCGGGGCATCGGCAGACTGATTGCCTTGGAGATGGCGAAACAAGGATGCAACCTGGTGCTGCACAGCCGTCGGCTGTCCCATTGCAGCTCCCTGTTAGAGCAGGTACAGCGGCTGGGCGTACAGGCATATGCTGTGGAGGCGGAATTGTCCGACCTGGATGCGGTGGAGGATATGATGACCCGCATCGATCGGACAGGCACCAGCCTGGATATTGTGTTCAACAATGCCGGAGTGCAGGTGGCGTACCGCAGTGCCTTTCTGGAAACTCCGTCGGAGGATTACATCAAAAGCTTTGCCATCAACACCATTGCTCCCATGCGGATCTGTTATCATGTGCTGCCGGGCATGGTGGATCGGAGATTTGGAAGAATTATCAATATCACCAGTGGTATTGCCCTGGATCCGCAGCAGGCAGGCTATTCCGCAAGCAAGGCGGCACTGGATAAGGTGACGGTGGATCTTGGTTCTAAGTATGACGGCACGAACTTGATTCTGAGTCTTGCAGATCCGGGCTGGTGTCGGACGGATCTGGGGGGACCCAATGCGCCGAATCCGCCGGAAAGTGCATTACCCGGGGTACTGATCGGTGCCTTCGTGGATGACCGCCGTAGCGGCAGGCTCTTTGCAGCGCCCCATTTCTCCGGTATGACACTGGAACATGCGGTACAGCAGGCGGAGACCTCCTGTGTGGTGCCCTATGATCGATGAAACCAGGCAGTCATGCAGATTGCAGCCAAGGGGGAAAGCGGGTGGATCTGAAGGCATTTCGCCGGATGTGCCCATACGTTTACATTTCCGGAAAAACAGATTTGAACCATTCAGACACACGGAAATTAGGTTGAAGTGGTATCAATCGTTTGAACAGAGGGCCGGCAGGGCTGCATCCTGCCGGCTCTTTCTTGCCCTGTAGTGGAAAATGTGTTATAATAGGACGAAGATGCAATGATTGTACAGGAGGGGATACCGTGTCGAAAACCACCATACTGATTCCAGCTATGCTGGATTTCCATTTTCCGCTGCTGCGGTATGCCTTCTGTACGCCTCGGTATGCCCCGGTGATCCTGGAGGCTTGCCCGGAGGCTGCTGCCCTGGGCCTGGAGTATGCCCACAATGACCTGTGCTATCCGGCAGTGCTCATCATCGGACAGATGCTCCATGCTCTCCGCAGCGGGCAGTACGACCTTTCCAATACGGTGCTGATGATTCCCCAGGCAGGAGATGCCTGCCGGGGCTCCAATTACCTGCATATGATCCGCAAAGCTCTTAGCCGGGCAGGCTTCGGGAGCGTGCCCATTCTGTCCCTGAACGTCAGGGGACTGGAGGATGGGGCAAAGCTGCACGTTACCCCTTCCATGCTCCATCGGGCGGTGAATGGGGCGTTGCTCGGCGATCTGCTGATGCTGGTATATCACCAGACCCTGCCCTATCAGAAGGAGCCGGGAGCGGCGGAGACCCTGCTTGCCCGGTGGCGGCAGCAGTTGGGTAGGCGGCTTCAGGGCGGCATTCTGCTGCACGGTGAGCGGAAGGCTCTGTTTGCGCAGATCGCCCGATCCTTTTCGGAAATTCCCCGGTGTCAGCGCCAGGTACAGCGGATCGGCATCGTAGGGGAGCTGTATGTGAAATACTGCGGTATGGGTAACTGCGGTCTGGTGCCCTATCTGCATGCCAGAAACTGTGAGGTGTATGTGAACGGGCTATCCTGGTATGCCCTGTATTATCTGGACACCCATATGGTACAGGACGCCGCCTGGGGCAGAGCCTGCAAGCCGTTGCTCTGGTATCTGAACCGGGTGCAGACGGAACTGGTGGATGCCGTCCGGCAGGCTGGATTCCAGTGCCTGGATCCCTATGACCGGTTCTGCCGCACCCGGCAGGAACTGATCCCCTACGGTGTGCATACGGCGGACGGCTGGCTCATCAGCTGCGAGGTGGTGCAGATGGTGGAGCTGGGGATCCGGAAGGTGCTGTGCGTGCAGCCCTTCGGATGCATGCCCAACCATATCTGCGGCAAGGGCATGTATCCGAATTTACAGCGGCATTATCCCGACGCCCATCTGGTCAGTGTGGATTATGACACCAGCGGCACCCTTGTGAATGTGGAAAACCGTATTCAGATGCTGCTGGATGCCCAGTAGAGAAAGGAGGAGTCCCATGTTTTCCTTGCTCCGGGACATTTACCGTTCCGAGCCCCGGGGGTTTGTGCGGATGGTACTGCTGTCCGTCCTGGTGTCCCTGTCCGGGGGCGTCAGCGTATTGCTGCTGGTGCCTCTGCTGCAATGCTTTGACATACAGTCCGGCAGCCGTTGGGCAGTGCTGAACCGGTTTCTGCCGGATGTGTCCGGCAATGTGCAGCTGGCATGCATTCTGGGGGTGTTCGTGCTTGCCATGGTCTGCAAGGCGCTGCTGAACCGACATGTGCAGCTTTTGCACGCAAGACTCACCCAGGACTACATGACCAAGCTGCGGCTGCGGCTGTACAAGGCAGTATCCCAGGCGGACTGGCAGCATCTGATCCGGTTCCGGCGATCGGATCTTTTGAATCTGTTTCATGCGGACTGTACCCGGATCAGCAATGCGGCGATCCAGCAGGTACAGGGGATATCTTTGCTGATGACGGCGGCGGTGCAGATCGCCATTGCCTTGGTGATGAACGTGCCCTTGACCCTGTTTGTACTGGTTAGCGGCGGTGGATTTTTCCTTGCCTTTCGTCCCATGATGCGCCGCTCCAAGCAGTGCGGTCAGAGTATACGCAGCTCCGCACTGACATTTTTTGCGGAGATTGACGACCAGATCAGCGGCATGAAGGAAATCCGCTCTTATGGCATTCAGCAGGCGCAGAGCAAGCGTTTCCGGGATGCGGCGGAGCTGTACCGGGCAAACTATCTGGAGTTGACCCGGCTCACCGCCCTGCCTGCCATGATCTATACCATCGGCTCGGCGGTGCTGGTGGCTCTGGCGTTTTTCTTTGCCCAGGCGTTTTTATCTGTCAGCGCCGGACAGCTGATCGTGATCGTATACATCTTCTCCCGGCTGTGGCCGGTGTATACCTCTTTGCAAAGCATTCTGCAAAATGTGATGACTGCCGTACCGGTGTATCAGGCTATGGAGGAAACGGTGCACACCTTATCCCGGTCTGCCTGCATACCCCAGCCGGAGACTGCTCCCTTGACTCTGCACCGGGAGATCCGGCTTTCG
>NZ_FR894922.1:9746-11206 GCF_000434255.1 Ruminococcus sp. CAG:379
TAGATCCGGCTTTCGGACGTATCCTTTGCCTATGAGGGGGCGGACGCTCCACTGATGGAGCATCTGGAGCTGTCGGTGCCTGCATGCCGGGTGACAGCGCTGGTGGGACGCTCCGGTGCCGGGAAAAGCACTCTGGTGGATCTGATTACCGGCTTTCTGACCCCTTCCGCCGGACAGATCCGGATCGATGACACGCCCTTGACGCCGGAGCGCATGGACGCATGGCGCAAATGCATCAGCTATGTGCCCCAGGAGCCACTGCTGCTGAACGGTACCGTCCGGGAAAACATCCTTCGGTTCCATCCGGAGCTGACCGAGGAGCAGCTGATCCGGGCGTTGCAGCGTGCCCAGGCATGGGACTTTGTACAGAGGCTGCCCCAGGGGATGGATACCTTTGTAGGGGATCGGGGAGTGCGGCTGTCCGGGGGAGAGCGACAGCGGATCGTGCTTGCCCGGGCATTGGCTTCGGATCCGGCACTGCTGGTGCTGGACGAAGCTACCGCATCCCTGGACTATGAAAACGAATATCTCATCCGGCAGGTGCTGCGGAATCTGGACAAGCATATCACCGTGCTGCTGATTGCCCATCGGATCAGCACCATCCGCAGTGCGGATCATGTCATCGTGGTGGAAAACGGGAAGATTCAGCAACAGGGCAGCTTTGCAGAGCTGCTTGCCCAGCCGGACAGCTATCTTGCCCGGATGCTGGAAATGGAGTAAGCATGGAACAAAATCTAACCACCGGCAGTGTATGCAAAAGCGTTGTCTTTTTCTCAGTGAACCATAGTCGATGGTGGATGAACTAGGTCGTGTTGACATTAAGCCTAACAACGCATCTTTTCAGCAAAATTTCACGCATCCTGCGTTAAGGCAACAGCATGCCTGCGACTTTTTGCATTGTCTATGTAAAATTTATGCTCGAAAATCTGCATATTATCTTAGTGTCAACACGCCCTACTAAAAGCGAAACAGGCATGACCGAAATCATGCCTGTTCCAAGAAATTTGATTTTTTCTGTCTCACCAGCAGAGAACCTTGCTCCTCCGGCTTTTGCTGTACCTGCTATTACTGTTCCTTGATGATTTCCTTGAGACTGCCAGCCATGCCTGCCAGCCCCTGGATCTCGCTGGGGATGATCAGCTTGGTTGCCTTGCCATCCGCTGCCTTTGCAAATGCCTCCAGGGATTTCAGCTTGATGACCTGATCGTTGGGGGCTGCCTGGTTCAGCTTTACGATACTGTCCGCCAGCGCCTTCTGTACCATTTCAATTGCCTGGGCTTCACCGGTTGCCTCCAGAACCTTCTGTTCCCGGACAGCGTCCGCACGGAGGATCAGCGCCTGCTTTTCTGCCTCAGCCTTGAGAATCTCGGACTGCTTTTCTGCTTCAGCCTTCAGGATCTTGGATTCCTTCTCACCTTCTGCAACCAGAATCTGGGACTTCTTTTCGCCCTCTGCCTGGA
>NZ_FR894922.1:11241-19387 GCF_000434255.1 Ruminococcus sp. CAG:379
ACGCTCACGCTCTGCCTTCATCTGCTTTTCCATTGCATCCTGGATCTCACGGGGCGGCAGAATGTTTTTCAGTTCCACACGGTTCACTTTGATGCCCCAGGGATCCGTTGCCTGGTCCAGCAGGGCAGTGATCTTGGTGTTGATGACATCACGGGAGGTGAGGGTTGCGTCCAGCTCCAGCTCACCGATGATGTTACGCAGGGTGGTCGCAGTCAGATTTTCAATGGCTGCCATAGGATGCTCGATGCCATAGGTGTACTGCTTTGCATCCGTGATCTGGAAAAAGACAACGGTATCGATCTGCATGGTTACGTTATCCTTGGTGATTACCGGCTGGGGCTTGAAATCCACAACCTGTTCCTTGATGGACACGATCCGTGCCACCTTATCCAGGAAGGGCACCAGGAAGTGAGGGCCGGTGCCCCACTCGCCGTGAAAGGCACCCAGACGCTCTACGATGTAAACCTTTGCCTGGGGAACGATCCGGATCCGGCTGACCAGGAAGATGACTACCACGAGAATGGCGATCATCAGATAACCGAGTGTTCCAAACCCGGCTGCTAACATTGATGCAAACATGTGTTTTTCCTCCATATTTTGTTGTTTCTAATAATGCTGTATTACTGCTTTGCTGCGGATGCGGCAGGCTTGGGGACTTCCGCCGGCTCTACAAAGAGCTTTGCTCCCCGGATATCCGTGATTCGCACCACAGTCCCCTCCGGGATGATCTGTCCGTTTGCGGCAACTGCGATCCAGTCCACACCGTCCTTGCGGGCTCTGCCGGTGCCGCGTGCGCCGTCCACGGTTTCGATGATGGTTGCAGTGCTGCCGATTTCACGGTCTGCATTGGTGGGTACTATTTTTTTGCACATCACCTTTTTGATGATCGGGCGGGTGCATGCCAGCAACAGAGCGGATACGACCACAAAGACGATAAACTGTACGGTTCTGCCTGCGCCGAATACCGCCGCCAGAAAGGCAGCCAATGCGCCCACGGAAAACCATACGCTGACCAGCTGCAGTGTGACCACTTCTGCGATTGCCATGACAATACAAACAATGCCCCAAATCAACATATCCATGTTCTTTTCATCCCTCCTTTACGTAATATTCGGGATCACCGGTGTAATCTTAGTGTACCATAAGAGCAGAAAAAACACAAGTGCCAAAAAGGAATAAATTCAACCAAATTGGACGGATTTCACCGCTTTTTTGAAACCTCGTCATCCGGGCATGGGCGCAATCGCCGGTTCTGCGCCGGGTGAGATGCGTGATTTCCGGTGTATGCTCTCGTATTCTTTTATATGCTCCCGCATGCGTCGTTATCCTTCCGGGTGATCCTGTACCACTTCTCCATGGGTTTCAATCACATCCCCCTGCCCGTTGGGATGGTTCCCGGCATGTGACATGTTCTGTGCCGGTTCCTGCTGTCGCAGGCGGCGAAACAATAGAGCATAGCCCAGATACAGGACAAAGGCACGGGGAGAGAACACCTTGGACACTGCCAGCACGCCATATACGATCATGCCCACCAGGGCACCTTTTTTGGCGTATGGCACATAAAAGCCCAACAGAGCCAGCACCCCGAACCGAAATGCATGGATCAGGTAATACAGCCAGAGGATCTTGCTGAAAAAGCCGGGAATGCCGGTGACGATGCTTTGAGCCGGAGCCTGGAGCAGCCGCAGACTGAGCCACAGGGATGGCAGTACCCAGAGGGCTTCCAGTACCGCCATGCTCCGGATCATGAAGGTTTCGCTTCGGTTCAGAAACAGGCATATACCGGTAATGATGTATGCCATAGGTATGAAAGAGTCGATGCTGATGGTTCCCGTGGAAAAGCCCATGCCCGGCAGAAAGGTCAGGGAGCAGATGCCTAGCAGTATCAACAGGCCGCCGCTGATTTTTTTGATGCGTTCCGTATTCATGTACATCCTCTTTTGTAATTGTGCATACAGTATACCGGAAAAGGACTGATTTTGTCAAGGCGGGATTGCGTATTGCATTTTCAGACATTCTGTGCTATAATAGTACCGTAACCTGAATGCAGCCCAGACAGGGAACACCTTGCAAAAACTGAACCCGAAGTGAGACTGAGGGGAAAGGCGAAGCAACTGCGATGATTGAACCCCATCGCGGCTTCTGCGCCTTTGCAGGAGCCGTTTTTTTGCGTCTCTTGGAAGAAAGGAGTAATGGAAAAGTATGTATGATGTAAAATCCATGTGCGCCGATGATTTTATCAACGATGATGAAATCCGGGACACTCTGGCTTATGCAGATGCCCACAAGGCGGATGTGGAGCTGATCGATCAGATCATTGAAAAGGCAAAGCTGCGGAAGGGTCTGACCCACCGGGAGGCTTCCGTGCTGCTGGCATGCGAGCTGCCGGACAAGCTGGCAGAGGTATACGAACTGGCGGAGCAGATCAAGCTGGACTTTTACGGCAACCGGATCGTGATTTTTGCCCCTCTGTACCTGTCCAACTACTGCGTTAACGGCTGTGTGTACTGTCCCTATCATATGAAGAACAAGCACATTGCCCGGAAGAAGCTGACCCAGGAGGAGGTTGCCCGGGAGGTCATTGCCCTGCAGGACATGGGACATAAGCGGCTTGCCATTGAAGCCGGAGAGGATCCGGTGAACAACCCCATTGAATATATTCTGGATTGCATCAATACCATCTATTCGATCAAGCACAAGAACGGTGCCATCCGCCGGGTCAATGTAAATATTGCAGCCACTACGGTGGAAAACTACCGCCGTCTGAAGGATGCGGGCATCGGTACTTATATCCTGTTCCAGGAAACCTATCACAAGGAAAGCTATCTGAAGCTGCATCCAACCGGTCCCAAGCATGACTACAACTACCATACCGAAGCCATGGATCGTGCCATGGAGGGCGGTATTGATGATGTGGGACTGGGCGTCCTGTTTGGTCTGGAGCTGTACCGGTATGAGTTTGCCGGACTGCTGATGCATGCGGAGCATCTGGAAGCGGTACATGGGGTGGGCCCCCATACGATTAGCATGCCCCGGGTCAAGCATGCGGATGACATTGATCCCAACGCTTTTGATAACAGCATCAGCGACGAGATTTTTGCAAAGCTGTGTGCCCTGATCCGGATCGCAGTGCCCTATACCGGCATGATTATTTCCACCCGGGAAAGCCAGGATGTCCGGGAAAAGCTGCTGCGACTGGGCATTTCCCAGGTCAGCGGTGCCTCCAGAACTTCCGTGGGAGGCTATTGCGAGGAGGAACGTCCCCACGACACGGAGCAGTTTGACGTATCCGACCAGCGTACCCTGGATGAGGTGGTGTGCTGGCTGATGGACATGGGGTATATTCCCTCCTTCTGTACTGCATGCTACCGGGAGGGCAGAACCGGTGACCGGTTCATGCAGCTTTGCAAGAGCAAGCAGATCCAGAATTGTTGCCACCCCAATGCACTGATGACCTTGGACGAATACCTGGAGGATTATGCGTCCCCCCACACCAGAGAGGTGGGCAGGGCACTGATCCAGAAGGAGATTCCCACCATCCCCAGCCAGAAGGTACAGCAGATCGTCCGGGAGAATCTGGACAAGATCAAACAGGGCAGCCGGGATTTCCGGTTCTGAGCAAAAAGCACAAGGGCGTGCTGCGAATCCCGCAGTGCGCCCATTTTTATAGGAGGTATGCATATGAGTCTGAATGAAACCCCGTCCGCTGACCGGCTGCACATTGCTTTTTTCGGCAAGCGCAATGCCGGAAAATCCAGTCTGATGAACGCTGTGACCAATCAGCCCATGGCTATCGTGTCCGACACCCCGGGCACCACCACCGATCCGGTGAGCAAGGCTATGGAGCTGCTGCCCCTGGGGCCGGTGCTGATGATCGACACCGCCGGTCTGGATGATACAGGAGAGCTGGGCAGCCAGCGGGTACACAAAAGCATGCAGGTCATGCGGAAAACGGATCTTGCGATACTGGTCACCAATGGGGCAGAGCCGTTGGATGTAATTGAGCTGGCATTGCTGGAGCAGCTGAACAGCCGGAGCATTCCCTATGTGCTGGTGCGGAACAAGTGTGATCTCACTGACCGCCGGGATGGGGAAGGGGTCTTTGTCAGTGCCCGCACCGGAGAGGGCATTGATGCTCTGAAGCAGGCGATGATCCAGGCAGTGCCCAGGGAGGAAGTCTCCCGATTAGTGGGGGATCTGCTGGTGCCGGGGGATCTGGTGGTGCTGGTGATTCCCATTGACGAAGCCGCTCCCAAGGGGCGGATCATCCTGCCCCAGCAGCAGGTGCTGCGGGACGTGCTGGATGCTCATGCCAGCGCAGTGGTGTGCCAGGCGGAGGATCTGTCCAGAACCCTGAGCACTTTGAATACGCCGCCCAGGATCGTCATCACCGACAGCCAGGCGTTCGGTCAGGTGTCCAGGGATACCCCGGAATCCGTGCCTCTGACCTCTTTCTCTATTCTCATGGCACGGGCGAAGGGGAATCTTTCTGCCATTGCCGCCGGTGCCATGGCGGCGGATCATTTGCAGGACGGGGATCGGATCTTAGTATCCGAGGGCTGTACCCATCATCGGCAGTGCGGGGATATCGGTACGGTGAAGCTGCCTGCATGGCTGAAAAAGCACAGCGGAAGGCAGCTGGAATTTGACTTTACCAGCGGTACGGATTTTCCGGAGCAGCTGGAGCAGTATGCTATGGTGGTGCATTGCGGCGGCTGCATGCTGAACACCCGGGAGGTACGGTACCGGTATGCCCTTGCCAGATCCCAGGGGGTACCCATGACCAATTACGGGATTCTCATTGCACATATGAAGGGGATCCTTGCCCGGAGCATTGCACCCTTTGGGCTGTAAGCATAAAAAATGCGCAGGCGGTTATGCCTGCGCATTCGTTTGTTCAGATGAATCCTTCTGCCGCCTTGCATTGCAGAGTCCACGCTGCACGGCAATCAATGCCAGGGTATCTCCCAGCTGGGTGAACATGGCTGCCATAACGGCAAGCTCATCATCGTCCATTTTGCATGCCAGGCTGTTGGCAGCAGCTGTGACTGCAGCGGTCAGGGTACAGGCATCCAAGGGCATCACCTCAGTACAGCCTATGCTTCAAAGAATACCATTGCCACAATGGTCACATTGTCCTTGCCGCCCTTTTTCAGCGCCAGTGCAATGAGCCGCTCCAGCCGCCGGGGCAGGGGCAGGGGCAGTGCCAGGATCTCCTCCATTTCTGAAGGGGATACCACATCGGACAGACCGTCCGTGCACAGCAGCAGCACATCTCCGTATGCCATCCGCTCTCCTGCATGCTGGATATCCGGGGTGGGGGTGTGGGACAGGTTGCCCATCACCGGGGAAATAATGTGCCGGTAGGCGTGGGTTTTCTGCTCCTCTCTGGTAATGGTGCCTTCCTTGTAGAGCATCTGCACCAGGGACTGATCCGTGGAAAGCTGACGCATTTTTGCGTTCCGGTATCGGTACAGCCGGGAATCGCCCACGTTGAAAAAATGCAGCAGATTGTTTTCGTCTACGCCGATGCCGCAGAAGGTTGCCTGCATGTTCCGGGTCTCACTGTTGCCGGCGCCGTACTGGGCAAGCAGATTGTGCACATCCTCCAGCTTGCGTTCCATATTGGTCTTTCTGGAAAAGCGGATGCTGCTGATGAGATTCAGACATTGCCGGGAGGCGACTTCACCGGATGCCTCTCCGGATACCCCATCGGAGACCCCAAGCAGAAAAGGGGGCGCCAGCTTTGCTTCCAATGCCCCGTCGGTGATCACGGTCTTATGGATCAGAAACGCATCCTCGTTGTGGGGCATGACGCCCTGACTTGTAATGCCGCAGCAGTAGTACATTTGTTGTGCTCATGTCCTTTCTTGTCTCTCTGTATGCAGCGAATTCCTGCACCCATGATTATACCGTATTTTTTCGTGAATTTCAATAAGAATTCCTTTACAAGTTGGTGACAAATTCTAAAGACGGACTTGCGCAATCTGCTGCCGCATGTTACAATAGAAGCAGCCGCAAAGGGCGGCGGGACGGCGGTTTGCCGTCCGGATTACCGGAAAAGAGGAATGCACCTTGCAGAAGTTTCAATGCGAAGAATTTGAGATTATGGACGCCCACACACATATCTTTCCGTCCAAAATTGCAGAAAAGGCAACGGTGAATATCGGACATTTTTATGATATTCCCATGGCGGAGGAGGGCAATGCAGAGCGGCTGCTCCAGTGCGGTGCAAAGATCGGCACCAAGCGGTACCTGGTCTGCTCCACTGCCACCACCAGTCATCAGGTGGAAAGCATCAACGATTTTATTGCAGAGGAATGCGGCAAGCATCCGGAATTTTACGGCTTTGGCACCCTGCACCCGGATTACGCTAATCTGGAGGGGGAAACCAACCGGATTATCCGTCTGGGGCTGCACGGCATCAAGCTGCACCCGGATTTTCAGCGCTTTGACATAGACAGTCCCGGCGCATACAAAATTTATGAGCAGATCGCAGGCAGGCTGCCGGTGCTGATCCATATGGGGGATGACCGGTATGCTTATTCCAAGCCGGAGCGGCTGGCACGGGTCATGCGGGATTTTCCCACTTTGCGGGTCATGGCGTCCCATCTTGGCGGATACCGCTGCTGGGAGGAGGCACGGGAATGTCTGCAGGGCAATGCCAATATCCGCTTTGACACCAGCAGTTCCCTGCCGATGCTGGATCCTGCATATGCCCGGAAGCTCATAGAGCACTACGGAGTGGAAAACTGCATGTTCGGTACGGATTTCCCCATGTGGGAGCCAACGGAGGAGTTTGCACGATTTATGAATCTGGGGTTCGGCTTTGCGGACAACCAGAGGATGCTCAGCGGAACATTCAAGGAGTGGTTCGGGTTATAAGGCAGCATGCCCAAAGCCCGTCCGGCGGCTCTGTGCAATATTACCATAATCCGAGCTTGCATCCTATTGTCCATTGAAATTCCCTCTTTACTTTTCCATTTTAGTGTGCTAAAATAATTGGGAAGGAAAGATGTTCACGGAGGATTGACTATGAACAATAAATTAAAGGAATTCGGCGTAGATGCTTTGTTTGAAGCGGTTCTGACCCTGGAAACCATGGAGGAATGCTACAAGTTCTTTGAGGATCTCTGTACCGTACAGGAACTGAAGGCCATTTCTCAGCGGCTGCAGGTGGCGAAAATGCTGAACGAGCATCACGTGTATACGGATATCGTGGCGGCAACCGGTGCCAGCACTGCCACCATCAGCCGGGTGAACCGTTCGCTCATCAACGGCTGTGATGGCTACAGCATTGTGTTCAGCCGCATGAAGGATCACGAACATGAACAGTGACCGGAGCTACAGCGTCTTTGCCCGGTACTACGATCTGCTGACGGAGAACGTAGATTACGAAGCCCGGGCGGCATATCTGGACGAGCTGATCCGCCGACTGCATCCGGTGGAGGACTGTGTGCTGCTGGATCTTGCCTGCGGCACCGGCACTCTGTCGGAGGCTATGGCACGCCGGGGCTATGACGTGATCGGGGTGGACGGCTCCGGAGACATGCTCAACGAGGCAGTGGAGAAAAAGTGCGAAAGCGGTCTGCCCATTCAGTATGTTTGCCAGGACATGCGCCGTCTGGAGCTATACGGTACAGTGGACGTGACCATCTGCATGCTGGACAGTCTGAACCACCTGCCGGGGCTTCCGGATATTCAGAATGTGTTCCGCCGGGTGAGTCAATATACGGAACCGGGAGGGCTGTTCCTGTTTGACGTGAACACCCTGCACAAGCATCGGGTGACCCTGGGAGATCAGGTGTTCCTGTTCGACCTGGACGAGGTCTACTGCGTGTGGGAAAACCGGTTTGACGGGGATGCCACGGTGACCATCACCCTGGACTTTTTTGAATCCGGGGACGGGGAGCATTATACCCGCACGACGGAGCAGTTCCGGGAGCGGGCATACCCCCGGCAGGTGCTGGAACAGGCGCTGGAGGATGCGGGCTTTGCAGTGGAAGCGGTATACGGGGCGGACAGTCTGGATCCCCCCACAGAGGATACGGATCGGCTGATTTTTGCAGCCAGAAAGAAATGAGGAGTAACATGGGACAGCTGAAACGAGTGATCTCTGCGGATGGATCCGTGGTAGCGGCAGGAG
>NZ_FR894922.1:19413-20336 GCF_000434255.1 Ruminococcus sp. CAG:379
AGTGGATGCAACGGATCTGGTGGCGCAGATTGAACAGCTTCATCAAACATCCGCAGTGGTCACTGCGGCGTTGGGCAGGCTTTCGGTGGCTGCCTCCATGATGGCCTACAGTCTGAAGGGGGACAAGGAGTCCGTGACCATCCGGGTGGATGGGGATGGTCCTGCCGGTCAACTGGTGGCTGTGGCAGATGCCAGAGGCAACGTGAAGTGTTACGCTTCCCATCCGGTGGTGGAGCTGCCTCTGAATGCCAAGGGTAAGCTGGATGTAGGGGGCGCAGTGGGCAGAAACGGTACCCTGTCCGTGGTGAAGGATCTGAATCTGAAGGAGCCTTATGTTGGCATGGTGCCCCTGGTGTCCGGAGAGATCGCAGAGGACATCACCAGCTATTACGCAGTCAGCGAGCAGATTCCCACCGTGTGTGGTCTGGGGGTACTGGTGAACCCGGATCTGACCGTGCAGGCGGCAGGGGGATATCTGGTGCAGCTTTTGCCCTTTGCGGATGAAGCCTGTATCCAGACCCTGGAGGATAACGTGAACCGGCTGCCTTCCGTGACTCAGATGCTCACCAGTGGCATGACGGCGGAGCAGATTGCTATGGCATTGCTGGAGGGACTAAACCCGAATCTGTTGGACGAGGCGGAGGTCACATACCGGTGCGATTGCAGCCGGGAGCGAACCAAGGGGGTGCTGGCAAGCCTGGGGAAGCAGGATTTGGAGGATATTGCGTCCAAGCAGGAGGAGATCCAGGTTTGCTGTCATTTCTGCAACAAGGTGTACTCCTTCACGCCCCAGGAAGTACGGGAATTAGAAAAATAAAAAAACTTTCTAAAAACGCTTGACAAACGGATGCAATGCGTGTATAATGTTTATTGTCGCTGAATGATTTGCTTCAGCGAGTGTGGGAGCTTAGCTCAGCTGGGAG
>NZ_FR894923.1:0-16907 GCF_000434255.1 Ruminococcus sp. CAG:379
CGCCTGTCGGCTATGCGCAGCATCCACGCAATCTTTGTGCGGTGTTACCTTAAATTATAGCAACCGAACGGTTACCTGTCAAGGGGTTTTTAAAATTTAAGATATTTTTTGCGTAACTATTTTCAACTTGGAACCAGAAAAGGAGAGGGGCACATGCTCCTCTCCTTGGTTATATCGCATCGCCCCAGGGCATCACCCGACAAAGCAGGCTGCACCGGACGGTGACCCGGCTTTTGCCTCCCAGCGTGCAGGTAAACAGAGTCATATCCCACTGACCCGCAAACATTTCTTCCATATCATAGCCGTCAATGATCTGGGTCTGATCCACCTGGTAGATATATACCCTGCCGGACAGGTCGATGAACCGGATGATATCATCGCTGACCAGTTGCCCGATCCTGCCAAAGTGCCGGGAATAGTTGTGGGCGGCGATCAGCAGATCCCGGCTTTCCGCCGATCCCTTATACCGGCAGGGGGTCTTTTTCAATCCCTGCTTGCTCAGCTCCTGCCGCACCGGAAGTTCTACTCCCAGCGCCGGGATCTGCAGGACTCCGATGTATCGCTCCCCATCAATGACCAGGGATGCCTCCTCCTGTGCAGGATAGATTTCCATGGGCTCTGCCGGCTCCGTCACGCCGGATACCGGCTCTTCCAGAGCAGGCAGGCTACAGGAGGTGCGCAGCTGCGCCAGCACCTGTTCCGCATGTTCCTCCGCTGCCTGATCCGTATACAGGTTATACCCGGTGAGCCCTGCCCCCAGCAGGATGCATAGTGCCCCTGCCAGCATGCAGAGCCGTCCGGCTCGTTTGTGTTTCATGCTGTGCTCCTATCCATATACGGCAACGCCCCACAAAGCCTTGCTCCGTGGGGTGTTGATGCATTACGATCGCTTCTTCCGGGTGATCCGCCAACCCAGTGCCAACAGCCCCAATCCTCCCAGCACCAGCAGGGGAATGGGCCACCAGAGCTGTCCGGTCTGGGGCAGCTTGCCGGTATTGTTGGAGCCGGTGTTCCGACTGGTGGTCACTACCGTTGTACTGCCGGTGTTGGTGATGGTGAATGCCTCTTTGTACGTCTTGCCGGATTTGACCTGCTGCTGAGTATAGCTGACGGTGCAATCCCCCGGCACCTGTTCCTCGATCAATGTCCAGCGGCTGGTATTGTCCAGCTTGCTCCAGGCATATTCCCAGTTGTTTGCATCGTTCAGGGTCTGGGTGTCATACAGTGTGCCGTCCCGGTACAGCTGCACCCGGATCTCCGGCGTCTTGTCCGCATTTACCCAGATTTTCTTCACGGTACGATCCGTTTGACTGTGATATTCCGCACCACTGATGAGCCGGATCTTCGGCACAATGGTTCTGTCCAGACTCCAGTCCGGATTGTCATACTGCCCGCCGTCTGCAATGCAAAGCAGTGTGGGTACGGACAGGTACATGCCGTTTTCATCCTTCAGCGGTTCCCCCAGCACCAGGTAATACCCGGTCTCCAGGTTTTCGGCAGTAACCGTGCCGTCGGAGGATGCAACAGCGGAAAAATCCGGTGTAATACCGTAAGCCACTGCGTATGCTTCCAGGGTGGAGGCGGCAGTGCGGGCTCCATCCTCCGTGCTGAGATCCGGCTTCACCGGCAGTCCGGCAAAAGCACCGGTCAACTCCAGAGTATCCCCCTTGGGCACATCCGCCACCCGGAACACCTGCCAGTACATGTCCGTAACGGGAATGTTTGCAGATTTACTGTCAATGGTCAGTCGGCCCTTTGCTGCTGCATGCACCCCGGTCATCTCGGCACACAGGAGCACCAGACTGCATAGCAGGGTAAATATCACCGCTGTCCGGATGGGTTTGATTCGTGTCATGCTTCTCACCAGCCTTTAGTTCTGTTTCCAGGCGCTGCTTCTGCGCTCTGGTTTTCTTTTCGTGTGCTTGCTGCAAGGTGCTGCTCAGCATGGAGCCGACAAACAGCAGCAGCATCAATGCGCCCCCCAGAATAGCAGCGATCATCCCCGGCTCCAGCTGCACTGCGTCAGCGGATACCCGGACGTTCAGCTCCGGTGCGGCGTTTTCGATCCGTCTGCCCCGCACCAATAGTCGGTGGGTATTCACTCCGTAGGGGGTGCAGGTCAGCAGGGTGATGTAATCCTCCCCTTCCTGGATGGCAAGCCGGTTCACCGCCTGTGGCTCTACGATCTCGATTTTGTCCACCTGATAGGTCAGCACCTGGTTCAGAATGGTGACCGTAAACACATCCCCCACCACCAGCTTGTCCAGGTCGCTGAACAGCTTGGCTGAGGGCAGCCCCCGATGGGCGGATAGAATGGCGTGGGTGGATCTGCCCCCGATGGGCAGCGTGGTGCCTTCCAGATGTCCCACCGCCACGTTCAGCACCTCCTCGCTGGTGCCGTGGTAAATGGGCAACTGCACCTGGATCTGGGGGATGGTGATATACCCCATGATCCCGGAACCGGCAATGTTCAGCGCATCCGCATAGCCGGGTACATCCTGGTAGCTGTTCAGGGGAGCACCGGTGGCCTTGAGCCGCTGGTTGTAATCCTCTGCGGCCTGGAACATGGCGCTGTAATCCTCCTGGGACATGCTGTTCATGGTTTCATCGTACCGGGCAATTGCGTAGCTTTGATGCTTGGTGTTCAAGTAATCGCTGACAGTCGGATAGAGCATCACGGAGAGTCCCACAAGAAAAAACAGGATGAGAATGAGCGTAGCGATCCAGCTGTGCTTTTTCTTTTTTGCTGTCTTCAACTTATGGAACACTCCCTAATGCTCACCCGCAGGGGATTCCTGCGGGCAAGCTTAGATTTTCACGGAGCAGCCTGACGCTGCGCCGGGTGGGTCGGATTATTCTTCGTCCTTCTTCATTCTCTTCTTGGTAACCAGTGCCACGCCGGAGCCGAGCACCAGAACGCCGCCCAGACCGTAGAAGATGGTGGTACCGATGCCGCCGGTGGAGGGCAGTGTGGAGCCTTCCTTGTTGACGATATTGTTGTTCATATTCTGGCTGCCGGTCAGTGCCAGGTTGGCTGCTGTGCCGGATGCGTTTTCATTGTGGGCTGCCGCAATCACAATCTGAACATCAGCGCAGGTGTTGTAGCCGCTGGGTGTGGTGGTCTCACGGAGGGTGTATGTACCGGCATCCAGACCGATGATGTTAAATTTACCGTCAGCGGCGGACTTCATTTCCGCAGCGGCTTCGCCGGACTTGATGGGACGGTATGCATTCTTTGTTGTGTCAAAGATCAGACTGATTTCGGTGGTGCCTGCTGCATCGTAGAGCCGGAATCCGGCATTCTGCAGTTCATTGCCGGCGAGCGCTTCATTCTTGTACTTGGTGTTGTCCACGCCGTAGGTGAATGCCCAAACGTAATCCTCCGGTGTTTTACCGGTCTGGCTTGTGCCAGTGCCAGTGGAATCCGGGTTGTTGGAGTATTCCAGGTATACCTTGTTGTTGTTGACATGATCCTTGTCTCCGTCGGTAACATCACTCTTGGAAACGATAGCGTTTTCGTTCAAGTGTGCGTTATACACAACCTCGACCACGATTTCCTGTTCGCCCCAGGTGATGCTGGAGGGAACCAAGGGCTTTACATCGTCAATGGTCAATTCCCAGGACAGACCTGCCTTATCGGCAGCGCCAGTAGCGGTTTCTGTATAAGCCGTAACAGGGCTGCCTCCAACGGTTACGCTGGCAATGCTGTCAAAGGTAACGCCTGCGCTCATGCTGTCGTTGAACACCAGTTTATATGCATTATATGCTTTGATCTGGTCATTTGCCGGAATTTTCGCAGTCAGCTTGAACTGGAACTGCTCGTTGATGGCATGATCCGCAGTTTCGCCCCAACCCTCTGCATCTGTGCTGTTGGTGTCCTTGTCTGCAGCTTCGTCCTGGATCTGCTTGTCCACTGTGGGCTTTGCATTCTTGACAGTAACGTGTGCATCTCCGGCAACCTGTACGATCCAGGCGGAGTTGGCATCATCTTTGTTGTCCAGGTTGGTGACATCCTTCACAACGTAGTAGCCGTCCTCCAGCCCGTCGATTGTCAGATCGGAGCTACTCGAAGAAACAGTTTTGTATGGGGTACCCAGTGTGATCTTGCTGACAATGCTTCTTGCATCTGTACCAGCCATTGCGGTTACAGTGGCATCATCCACCTTGGAGCCGGCAGTAAGGGGCATGCCGTTGTATGCAGTGACACCACTGCCCAAGAACAGATTGCAGAGCTTTCCGTCCACAAGGTCGCCCTTGAGAATCTGGTATACTTCAAAATCATGCTGCTCTGTGCCGATGCCGGTGATTTCAATGGATGCGGCGGAAGCGGTAAAGGGGACTGCTGCCATAGCCATGGGAGCTACCATGCATGCTGCAAGTGCGATGGCTGTGAATTTTCTGGATTTTTTCATAAGATCATTTCCTTTCTAAATGTGAGGCAACACCGCACAAAGATTGTGTGGCAGATGTGCCAACAGATTTCTCGTCAGCAGATGCTGTGCAAAGCCATCGGGTGTGCTTTGTACGGAGTTGCCTTCAATGTTTTGTTTGGATATGTTTGTTTATTCTGCCTCTTAGGCTGAGGAACGGAACTGTTTTTGCCTTCGCAGAACGAAGAGCCCTGCGGCGGCGGTCATCAGGGAAATGCCGATGAGCCGATAGGTGAAGGTGCCGGAGCCGCCGGTGGAGGGCATCACAACGCTGGTGGTTTTGCTTGGGGTATTGCGCACGGTGATGCTGCCGTCCTTGCCGGTGATGTACTTGTCGCCCGGACTGTTCTCGTACAGATAGCTTGCGTCATAACCGCTGAAGTCCTTTTCCACCGCCCAATAGTAGTAGGGATTTCCGTCTGCATCTGTTGCGGGCAGGTTTTCAGCCGTTGCCGTCCAGCCGGTATCCTTCCGGATCTCCAGATTCTGCACCCAGGTGGGGGAGAAGGATCCTTTTGCCGCCAGAACCGGTTTAATGCTGTCCATGCCCTGTTGGGAAGTGGTGTCGAAGTATAGGAACACACTTTCCAATGTGCCAGTACCGTTATACCGATATATTATGAGTTTTGAACTAGTTGGCGGTGTCAGCTTTATATGGATCAATCCATCCGACTCCGCATCTGCAAAATTATATGATTGATAATTCGGGTGGATGTGAACCTGTCCATCTCCGCCGCTTGCAAGATCACTGATCTTCAAAGCGATTTCCGTGATGTTGGTGTAGTCAAATGCGGAAAGGTCAATTTCAGTACCGAATACCACATTGTCCAGCTGAACGGTGTTCCCGCTCGGCGGACTCTTTCCGGTAGTAGTCACTGTTGCGGCAGTTGTTGTGGTGACTGCCGTGGTGGTGATCTTCGCCTGATCCGGCACATCCGTCGGATTGGTGGAACGGTGAATCTCCACCACTACGGTGTCACTGTCATGGCTGTTGGTGGCATGATCCGACCAGACCTTATGTATTCCGATCCGGATGCCCTGGGTGGTGGTTGCAGCCGCCGTGGTAGTGGTAGCCGGTGCGGTGGTAGTAGTGGTCTGCACGGTTGTGGTGGTAGTGGTTTGTGTAGTCGTGGTGGATGTAGTTGTGGTAGGAACGGATTTATCTCGGTTGATAATGGTCACGGTTCCGTTGGCTTTACCTACACCATTGTTAGCGTACTCTACCTCATAACCTTCCGGTACACTTTCCTCCACTACATAATAGTAATAGGAATTTCCGTTGTTATCATGATTGGGGAGATCCGCCCATTCATAAGTCCAACCACCTGCCTTGGTTAATTCAAACTCTGTAATCCCAGAAGAATCTGCAAAAAGAGTTCCTCCTGTCTTGATAGCTGCTCCCGACAGGCGAGGTATGATAGACTGGTACAACTGAACCTTGACTGCGTCAGTTGCCTTTGTTGTTCCAGTCACCCAAACTTTTTTTGCCGTTACGGATATCTTGTTAACCTTTTGAATCGGGCGGTTAAAGTCGGCTCTGTGGGTTTCCATGCTAATATTGATTTTGTTAGCTATCGCATTGCCATTAAAAGTTACTAGAAAGCGCACATCTGCGCCAGGGGCAAGAAACTGTCCATTCACAATTTGGGAATTATGAATGATTCCTCTGTAAATGCCGTCGCTCTTGCTGCTGTCATAAAAATTCCACAGGATATTGGTTCCCTTATATAGGGAGTCTTCAGCATCATTGCTGATCTCCTCGCTAGAGCCTTTGCGTGTGAATTTAATACTCTTTTTGAAATTAAAATCCGTTTCACCGGCAAGATCCACATTCAAAATAATCTGATTTTGGAACTGCCCATCGGAGTAATCCACGTCCTTGATTACAAAAGAATCACCAGTACTTGCAAAATCCGCCGCAGTCAGAAATGCAACATTGTGTGACTGTACGGAGGAATCCGGCAGGCTGATTGTGTTATTGGTCAACGTTACGTTTGGGGTAAGTTTTGTATATGCCGCAGATAGATTTTCATACTGCGTCTTGTACGTTGCAAAGTCAATATAGTCTGAAGTCGTATACCGCACATCGCATTGATTGTTGATGCGTTTCATTTCAAACAGCTGAGAGCTTTCTTCCGTGATTACCTTACTTGTGTCTGCCGCAAGGGTTGTGCCCCATGCAAACAGTATTGGCTCATATTGCTTTAGGGGGGACAAGACATATTGATTCGGATTAGTCTGATAGGAGGGCTGTGTGATTGTTATGGTTTCCGGAACGTAGAAGTCGGTCAATTTAATTTGAACTTGGCTACTAACAGAACCAATAAGCGAAATGCTGTTTGTTGCAACGGAAAGCATTCGCTCGGATATATCATTATTCGGACCAATTGCACCTGCCGTGCCAGTAATGTATAGATTTTTAGCAGCAAAGTTTCCGTTCAAATGCTGGTTTAGCACCAAATCCTCAAACGCAAACATATGAAAGTCTCCTGCAACGCCCAAAGGTCCGCCGGTGTACCAGGTACTGTCCTCATATGTTCCAGAGGTGGATGGATATCCATTTCCAGTCTGTACGCTGATTCCTCCGTTATTTTGCATACTCACCGCCGGCATCATCAGTGCGGAGCAGACAAAAGAGATCACCAGCGCAGAGAGCATCAGGAATACGGCAAAGTAGCGTGCCTGATTCCGGTGTGTATGCAGGATCTCTGTGACCTGCTGTGATTGTTTGCGCATCCCTGTCACCTCCCTTTAATCCAGGGAACCCAGCCGCTCCAGGGGCCAGACCCGTAAAAAAACCTTTCCGATCACATATTCGTCCGCAATGCACCCCACCGCTGTGGTGCGGCTGTCCACCGAGGTTTCCCGGTTGTCCCCCATCACGAAGATCCTGTTGTCCGGCACTTGATAGGGGAAGTCGATGTCGCACTGCCCCAGGCTTTTTTTCGTGATGTAAGGCTCATCAAGCTGACTGCCGTTGACGAATACGTTGCCGCTGTCGTCGATTTCAATGGTGTCCCCGGCTGTGCCGATGACCCGCTTCAGCAGCACCTTGTTGTTGTAGTAAAATGCCACCAGATCCCCGGACTCAAACCGGCTGCTTTTGAGGCATACCACGATCTCCTTTGGATGCAGTGTTGGCTCCATGCTGGAGCCGGTGACCCGGAAGATGGGGAAGAACAGCATGGCTGCCAGCACCGCCACCGCCGCCACTACCAGCAGGGAGAAAACCGTCTGCCGGAAGATGCGCCGGCTGTTCTGCTTGCGCCGCAGCCGTTTCAGTTCTCCTTCAATCTGCCGGACAGTGAAGCCCCGGGCTTCATTCTGTTCCTGCATCGGTATCATCTCCCGCCTTTGGCACCTGTGGGTGTTCTGCCTGGATACTGTTCAGGTAATCCTCCGCCGCCTGCTGGGCAGCCTCAAACACCTTGTTCAGCTTCAGGGCGGCTTCTGCAATGCTGCCCGTCTGCTCCAGGGTGATCCGCCGATCCAGAAGCTTTTGGTTCAGTTCCTGGTTCTCCTGCCGGAGTTGGTCGATCTCCTCCTGCATTTGCAGCATCAGCTCCAGAAGCTCTGTGCGTCGGAGCTTTCTGAGTTCCTTTTGTTTCATACTTGACTCCAATAAATCTACTGTAAGTATATTGTAATTGTTTTTTACATGGATAAGAGCATTTCCTTTATTGCGCTTTTATTATAGCACTGTGCATTAAAAAATGCAATAGCTCTGACTGCACTCAAAAAAGTTTGTAGGATTGCACAAAAGTTGCACAAGGCAGATATACAGGTTTGCTGCGTTCGCTGCTTTTTATTAATGTTTTTTTGTAATACCGAAAAAAGCATACAACAAAGAGTAATTTTCTTGCGAAATATGATCGGTATTTCAGGTTGACAGAACCTTGCCAGCATGCTATCATGGAAAAAACCCGGCATGCGCCGGAGTAAGGAGGCTTGTACATGCAGCACTGGACAGTACAGTACAATACATTGACGGCGGCGGAGTTTATCCGGCTCTGGGAAAGCGTGTGGGACGGTGCCCCCACCCGGGAGCAGGTGCAGCTTGCCCTGGCGCACACGTTATTCCGTGTGACAGTGTATGATGGGGAACAGGTTATTGGCATGGCACGGATGCTGGGAGATCTAGGCATGAACTACTATATCAAGGATGTGGTGGTATTGCCCGCTTATCAGCGCCAGGGGGTGGGCAGACTGCTTCTGGAGGAACTGATGAAATATATCCGGGAAAACGGCGTGCCGGGGACGGATATTTTCGTGGAGCTGTGCGCCGTGCCGGACAAGATTCCCTTTTATGAACGGTTCGGCTTTACTTATAATGAAGCCAAGCGGCTCATGCGTATGTGCCATGTGGACTGACCGAACAGAAAAACACTGCCCAGAGCCGGAACGATGCTCTGGGCAGTGTTTTCTTATGTAAGCCGCCCGGTACACCGGGCAGCAGCTGTTTTACAGATTAGCCGCAAAAGGACTTGAGCAGCTCACACAGCTTTGTGAAAAACGCATTACACATGATTTCGCTCTCCTTGATTTATTTCCCCTGGGGGATTGAGTTGAGGCAACACCCCGCAAAGCATGCCCGGCGGCTGTGCGCAGCTTCTGCCGTACAAGCCTTGTGAGGTGTTGTCTATAGTATATCATATCGGTAGGAATTGTGCAATGCAAAGCTTCTGGCAGGGATCCTGCCGTTCATTGGATCCATGCCGGAAACAAAAAGGGCGGACAGAAACCTGTCCGCCGTGGGTGCGCTTTATTGCTTTTCCTGTTGCCGCTTGTGCATCAGCGTATGGATGCCGAACCAGGTCAGTGCCCCCAGGGTGCCGGAGATGATGTCTCCCATGGTGTTGGTGTTGTCCCCCTGCATGTTGATGCCCAACAGGTTGTCGGCAGTGAACTCGTAGATCTCCCAGATGCCGGCACCGGCGATGGCGAAGAACATGGAGAACAGTCGGCACAGCAACGGTTCTGCCGGAGTATGCCGCCTCCCGGCAAGGGCGTGGATGAGAATCAGTCCTCCCTCCGCCAGGACGATGCCGCTGGTGTAGTGAACGAACTTATCGTAAAACCCCAGGTAATGGTACAGGTTCAGTGCCGATCCCAGCACCGCCGCCAGCACCTCAAAGCCGAATGCCATGCAGTAGAACCGGAAGGGGAATCGCCATACCACTCCGGTCAGCAAAAAGACGGCGGCAAAGGAGCCGATGAGCTTTGCGCTGGTGGTTTCCAGCCCGGTGAGCCGGGTGATGATCGCTGCCAGAACCGTCAGCGCCAATACGATCAGAGAAACGGTCAGTTTTTTTCCGGTGTCCTGCTTTTGCATCAGATGCCTCCTGTTCTCTGGCGTCAGTGCTCCAGCAGCAGGCGCTCGTCACAGTATTCACATTCCAGTGTAGTGCCCTCGCCCCGGAAGCTCTTGGGCAGATAGTGTTCCTGCTGGGTGATACAGCTGGGATTCTTGCAGCATACGCCCTTGTGTACCTTGCCCTTGAGGAGTCGGGAGGGATTCTGGTTTTCCAGCATGGTCATGATCAGCGCCATGCGCACATACATGCCGTAGTGTGCCTGCTTGAAGTACATGGCACGGGGATCCTGATCCACCTCTACGGTGATCTCGTCCACCCGGGGCAGGGGATGCAGCACGATCATATCCGGACGGGCACGGCTCATTTTCTTGGCATCCAGCACATATGTATCCTTCTGGGCAAGGTATGCTTCCTCGCTGGTGAAGCGCTCCTGCTGGATCCGGGTCATGTACAGCACGTCCAGAGAGCCGATCACCTGGTCCAGGGAGCTGACCTCGGTAAAGGTGCCGCCGTTTGCCTTGATGATGTCCTTAACATAGAAGGGGAGCCGCAGCTCCGGGGTGGAGATCAGCACAAAGTGGTTGTTTTTGTAGCAGCTCAGCGCCTTGCACAGGGAGTGCACGGTTCTGCCGTTGAGCAGATCTCCGCACAGTCCCACGGTAAGTCCATCCAGTCTGCCCTTTTCCACCCGGAGAGTCAGCAGATCCGTCAGAGTCTGGGTGGGGTGGAGATGCCCCCCGTCACCGGCGTTGATGACCGGGCAGTCTGTGGTGAGAGCTGCTGCCTTTGCCGCCCCTGCCATAGGATGGCGGATGATGAGAATATCCGCATAGTTGCTGACGATCTTGGTGGTATCCTTCAGGCTTTCCCCTTTGGATACAGAGGAGGTGGCCGGATTGTCAAAGCCGATGATGCTGCCTCCCAGCCGGATCATGGCAGCCTGGAAGGACATCTGGGTTCGGGTGGAGGGCTCGTAGAACAGGGTTGCCATGACCTTTCCCACACAGGCATGGGTGTACCGCTGGGGATGCTCCTTGATATCCGCTCCCAGTGCCACGATCTGGTTCCACCAGGAAACCGGGTAATCGTTCAGGTCGATCAGATGCTGATAGCTTGCTTCCATAGGGATTCCTCTTTTCCATTCCCGCCGTACCTCCGGCACAGCAAATTTTATCTACAGGACGCTTGTCCCGTTGACCAGCATTGAAAAGCGCACATTCAGAAAGGTGCATGCACGCTTGCACAGGAGCATCCGCTCCAGGAAGATCTCGAAGTATTCCAGCACCGAGGACAGCTTGGTGTCGATTTGTAGATCCAGCAGCAGGGTGGATTTATCCGGGGAGAAGGTCAGGTCTGCATGCTCTACGGCGTAATTCACCCGGTCGTGGATATCAAAGGTGAGCAGATCCGCATTCCGTACCCGGCTCCGGCGCACGTCGGTTTTGTCCGCAATGATCAGCGCCGCGGAAATGGGGTCCAGGGGCTGGGCGGTGGCTTCATCGTGGTTGCCGATGGCGGATACAATGGAGCAGATCTCCTCCGCCGGCATACTCAGCTTATCCAGCAGACGGAACGCCATGACGGCACCGCTCTGGGCATGATCCGTCCGGTTGATCACGTTGCCGATATCATGCATGATCCCGGCGATCCGGGCAAGCTCCGCCGTCCGCTGGTCATAGCCCAGCTCTGTCAGAATCATGGCGGCAACCTCCGCCACCTTTTCCACATGGGGGAAGGAATGCTCCGTAAACCCCAGGCTTGCCAGAGCCTGATCCGCCCGGCGGATGTAGGTCATAATGTCCGGGTTTTGCTTGATGTATTTGTATGTGACAACGGTTGCCATGCTTACTCCTTCACGCCGTTTTCAAAGTATACCCCGTACCATACCAGGAACATGAACACCGTCCAGATCTTCCGGCTGTTGTCCGCCTTTCCGGCACGGTGATCCTCCAGCAGGGATACCAGCTTTTCTGTGTGGAAGAACTGCTCCGCCGCAGGGCTTGTAAAGCGATCCTTAACCAGATTGAAATAGGCATCCTCCTTGAGCCATACCCGGATGGGTACCGGGAAGCCCAGCTTCTTCTTGGCTGCGGTTTTGGCAGTCTGGGGAGGCGTATCCCGCTTTGCTGCCAGCCGCATCGCATACTTGGTGATATAGGGGGTGTGGGCGTCGGTGGATTCCGTGCGGGTCACCCGGTACCGGGTGGGGATCCGCTCTGCTACCCCCATGACCTCCTTATCCAGGAAGGGAACACGCAGCTCCAGGGAGTTTGCCATACTCATTTTATCCGCCTTCAGCAGGATATCCCCGGTCATCCACAGGTGCAGATCCAGGTACTGCATCTTGGTCACATCATCCTGATCCTTTACCTTGTCATAGAAGGGCTTGGTGATGACGGTGGGATCCGGTGCCTTTCCGGGCGCCTTCAGCAAAGCGTTCCGCTCTGCCGGGGTGAACATGTAGGCGTTGCCGATGAACCGCTCCTCCAGATCCTTGCCCTTGCGCACGAAGAAGTTGACCCCCCGCTTTGCGGGCAGTTTTCCGGCAATGGCGCCGATGCCCCGGCGCAGCCCTCTGGGCAGCTTGTCGTAGGCGGTGGAATTTGGCTCGCTGTATACGTTGTAGCCTCCGAAGATCTCATCCGCCCCTTCTCCGGACAGCACTACCTTCAGCTGTCTGGATGCCAGTTCGCATACAAAATACAGTGCGATGGCTGCCGGATCCGCCAGGGGTTCATCCATATGGTACTGGATCTTGGGCAGCTTTGCCCAGTATTCCTCCGGAGTGATGACCTTGCTGTAGTTTTCCTTGCCGATGGCTTTGGAAAAATTCTTTGCCCAGCCGATCTCGTTGTAGCGCTCATCCTCCCCAAACCCAACGGTAAAGGTTTTGTCCACGTCCGCAATGGCTGCTACATAGCTGGAATCCACGCCGGAGGACAGGAAGCTGCCCACCTCCACGTCTGCGATTTTATGCGCCTGGACGGAATTGTGGAAAATGTCGGAGATCTCGTTTACCCAGTCCTCCAGTTGGGGTTTGTTGTCCGCATCGAACTTGACCTCCCAGTAGCGCCTGGTGGTAAGCTTGCCGTTGGCGTAAGTAAAATAATGGGCAGCCGGCAATTTGTATACGTTCTTGAAAAAAGTCTCCTCTGTGGGGGAATACTGAAATGTCAGATAATTTTCGAGGGCTGTTTCGTTCAGCTCCTTTTTGAAGTGGGGATGCACCAGAAAGCTCTTGATTTCCGAGCCGAACAGGAAGCTTTCCCCCATGGTAGCATAGTACAGGGGCTTGATGCCGAAAAAGTCCCGTGCCCCGAACAGTTCCTTTTTCACCGTGTCCCAGATCACGAAGCTGAACATGCCCCGCAGCCTGGGCAGCAGCTCCGGCCCGTATTCCTCGTAGCCGTGAATCAGCACTTCGGAATCGGTCTGGGTGCGGAACACATGCCCTGCCGCCAGCAGATCCTTCCGGATGTCCTGGTAGTTGTAGATCTCCCCGTTGAACACCAGCACCTTGGTGCGATCCTCGTTGTAGATGGGCTGATCCCCCTGCTCGGTAATGTCGATGATGCTCAGCCGCCGGTGCCCCAGTGCAATGTCCCCATCCACATAGCGCCCTGCCGCATCCGGCCCCCGGTGACGGATCTGATCCATCATATCCTCAATGACCCGGTTGGAATTGTCAATGTGATTGGTAAACCCGGTGTATCCGCACATAGTTCGGCCTCCTAGCAGCTGAAAAAACGCGGGAAATCCCCGCATGGCTTGTTTTTGTTGGAATGCCGTCTTTGCGGCATCGTCTTTATTATACTATAATTAAGCGGCAATTGCAAGATTTATTCCGAAAACCCTTGCAAAATCCGACGGATTCCAGTATAATGAGAAGGGTGAGGATCAGAAATGGGGTTGTGCATAGTATGCACGGATGATTTTCGTCAGATTGCACAGAAATATCGTGAAAATACCCAGTATCTTTTTCTGGATTCTGTGCAGTTTCACAAGAATATGGGGACAACCCCTTGTGTAGAATGAATCGATCGGGAGAAGGAATCAGGTATGGAAGGTTCGGGCAGAACGCCCTGGCGCCGGGGCAAGGAAACAGAGCATACGATCCACAATCGAAAGCGCGGGCCAAGGCTCCGGTTCCGGTTCGGGGTGATCGTGTTTATCTGGGTGGTGGTGTTTGCGTCCTGCTTCGGGCTGTATATGTTCGCCTGCAACCTGTTCGGAACGGATCCGGACAAGGAAAGCTCCGCCGACACCACCGAAGCCGCTTCGGACACCACCGAGCCTGCGCCGGAAACCACGGAGCCGGTCACAACAGAGCCGGAAGCCACCGAGACGGAGCCTCCTGCCACCACTGCGCCGGCGGAGAACGTAAATCCCCTGCCGGAGCGGGACGCCAAGTCCGCCGACTACTTCGACGACTGCATCTTCGTGGGTGACTCCATTACCGTGGGTCTGTCCACCTATCAGTTTGTACCGGCGACCCGGGTCTATGCAACCATCGGACTGAATATTACCCGTGTGATGACGGAAACCGTGGCAACGGAATACGGCAAGATCCCGATCCTGGAGGGCATTGAACAGGCACAGCCCAAGTATGTGTATGTGATGCTGGGCAGCAACGGCATTGCATGGCTCTCCAACGAAACCATGCTCAAGCAGTACCACGAATTCACCTCCGCTGTACAGGAGGTTTCCCCGGATACGGAGATCGTCGTCATGTCCATTCCGCCGGTGACGGCAGGACGGGAGAATGCGTCCGAATCTCCCATCCAGAACTCGGACATCAACACCTATAACTCGGAGCTGCTGAAAATGGCGAACGAGTATGGGTATCACTATCTGGATATCAACACTGCCCTGAAGGGCAACGACGGCAAGCTGCCCGAGGCGGATGCCAGCAAGGACGGCATGCACTTCAACAAGGCGACCTACGAGGTTCTGGTAGACTATCTGTTGCGCCACACGCCTCTGTAGCACACAGACAGCGCCCGGCGGGTGCTGTGACAACTAGAAACAAGGAGAATGGATTATGTTATCAAAGAAAAAATGGATCGTACTCATCTGCGCAGCGGCACTGACCCTGTCTGCATGCACCGCATGCGGCGGCAGCGCCTCCTCCGGGGGCGGAAACAATACCTCCTCCACCGCACAGGCAAGCAAGACCCCAGCCCAGATCAGCAAGGAGGTCATGGACAGCGGCATTGAATTTCCCGAAATGATCCAGGTCAATGCGGACAATCTGAAGCTCCAGTACTCTCTGGAGGATGGAGATTTCCAGGAATTCGGCGTGTACTGGTCCGGCAATGCGGCATATGCGGATGAGGTCTGCGTGATCCTGGCAGCGGACGGCAAAGCTGACAAGGTGAAGGATGCGGTCAATCAGCGTCTGGAATCCCAGAAGACCGCCTTCAAGGATTATGTAAAGGAAGAATACGACCGGCTCTGCACCACCAGCGTCAGCACCAAGGGCAACTATGTGTACTGGGTGTGCACCAAGGACAACGCCAAGGCAAACGATATCATCACCAAGGCCATCGGCTGATCCCCAAGGCAAACGGAAGCGGCATCTCAGACGTTCTGAGATGCCGCTTTTAGCATAGCGCCAAAGATTGCTTAGTGTCAACACGACCTAGTTCATCATATCCCTGAGGTAGCTGCACTCTTCGTTTTCATGACGGCTGGGGCGGGACATGAGCTTGCCCAGGGCATCCCGCACGTCACTGCCCTCAAAGAGCACATGGTATAGCTGCTCGGTGATGGGCATATCCACACCCATTTGCTGCGCCAGCTTGTATGCCACATGACAGCAGAAATAGCCTTCTACGGTGCCCACCTGCTTGACCGCATCCTCCGGCTTGATGCCCTCTCCGATGAGGATGCCTGCTCGGCGGTTCCGGCTGTGCATGCTGGTGCAGGTAACGATCAGATCTCCGATGCCTGCCAGACCGGAAAAGGTAGCGGCTCTCGCCCCCATAGCCACTCCCAGCCGGGCGATCTCGTGGATGCCCCGGGTCATCAGGGCAGCCTTGGTGTTGTCCCCGTAGCCCAGACCATCGCAGATACCGGCGCACAGGGCAATGATGTTTTTCAGAGCGCCCCCCAGCTCACAGCCTACGATATCGTCGTTTTCGTAGATCCGGAAGCACTGGTTGGACAGGGTCTCCTGCACATAAGCAGCGGCAGCGGCGCTTTTGGATGCTGCTACCACGGCGGTGGAAATGCACCGTCCCACTTCCTCAGCGTGGGAGGGGCCGGTCAGCACCACAATGGCTGCCTGGGGGATCTCCTCCGTGAGCACCTCGCTGAGCAGCTCCATGCTGCCCTCCTCCAGACCCTTGCCCGTGTTCACCACCACCATATCCGAGGTGATGTAGGGGGAAGCCTCCCGTGCCACGCTGCGCACAAAGGAGGAGGGGATGCCGAACAGCACCAGATCGCTGCCCCGGATGCATTCCAGGGAGGCGGACAGACCGATCTCCGGTGGGATCACCACCCCCGGCAGCTTCTGCACCTGTTCCCCGTTTTTTCGGATGTCATCCAGTTCCTTCTGGAACTTAGACCAGACCGTGATGTGATGCCCGTGCTTGTGGAGCATGACAGCCAGACCGATGCCAAAGCCGCCGGATCCTAAAATCGTAATGTTAGCCATGCGTGTTCCCTCCTATGCCTTTTTACTGCGGAATGAAAACCGGTTTTCCGTGCCGCTGCGGAGCCGTTCCATGTTACTGCGGTGCATGAAAATGATCTGGGCGGACATGATCGCCGACAGTACTACATACAGCACTGTATGTATCACAGAGGTGTGATAGACGAACAGGTGCAGCAGGCAGGTCACCACCGGGCAGAAGCAGGTGGCGATGATGGAACCGAGAGAAACGTATTTGCTGCGCCACAGCACCAAGGCAAAGATGCCGATCAGCACAGCAAATACGACGGGATCCACCACCAGAAAGATGGACACCCCCACCAGAACGCCCTTGCCGCCCCGGAAGCCGTAATACAGGGGACGCACATGACCCAGAATGGCGAAGATGCCGGCAATGTAGCCGATATAGGTGGTGTCATCCCCGCTGGGGAAGGGGAGTCCTGCGCTCATCAGGCTGCACATGAGCCGGGCAAGCAGCACGGCGGCTACGCCCTTGAGCAGATC
>NZ_FR894923.1:16934-18338 GCF_000434255.1 Ruminococcus sp. CAG:379
TACCAGTCCTGCCATGCCCTTGCCGAAGCACCGGAGGGTATTGGTAAGCCCGGCGTTGTGACTGCCCAGCTCCCGGATATCCTGCCCCTTGATGAGCTTGGAAAAGAGAATGGCACTGTTGCAGCTGCCCAGCAGATACGCCAGCAGGGCAGCCAGAAAGGTTGCCAGAATAAAGTGTCCCATGGTTATGATCGCTCCTCATCTGAAGGCGGTTCTGCATCGGTTTGCAGTGCCGCCGGAAATCACTGGTCTCCGCCGCCCCGTTCCCGGATCACGAACCGGATGGGTGTGCCGGTCAGCCCGAAGGTGGTGCGGATCTGGTTCTCGATATACCGCTGGTAGGAGAAGTGGAACAGATCCGCCCGGTTGACGAAGGTCACAAAGGTGGGGGGCTTGGTGGAGGCCTGGGTCATATAGTAGATCTTCAGCCGTCTGCCCTTGTCGGAGGGAGGCTGCACCCGGGTGGTGGCGTATGCCAGCACATCATTCAAAGTGCCGGTGGAGATCCGGATGGCGTTCTGGTTTGCCACAAAGTGGATCATTTCAAACAGCTTGTTGACCCGCTGCCCGGTCTTGGCGGAAATGAACACAAAGGGCACATAGGACATGAAGCTGAAATCCTTCTCCAGCTTTTCCTGGAATTCCTTCATGGTGTTGGTGTCCTTTTCGATCAGATCCCACTTGTTTACGGCGATGATGGATGCCTTGCCCTGTTCGTGCGCGTAGCCAGCCACCTTGGAGTCCTGCTCGGTAAAGCCGGTCTGGGCGTCGATCATGATGATGCATACGTCCGCCCGATCCACCGCCATATAGGCACGGAGCACACTGAAATGCTCCACCCGCTCGGTGATCCGGGACTTTTTCCGGATGCCGGCTGTGTCGATGAACACGAACTTGCCCTGCTCATTTTCCACCACCGTATCCGTAGCGTCCCGGGTGGTGCCTGCGATATCGGACACGATCACCCGTTCCTCCCCGGCGATTTTGTTGATGAGGGAGGACTTCCCGGCATTGGGCTTGCCGATGACCGCCACCTTGATGCAGTCCTCGTCGTAGTCCTCTGCGTCGGTTTCGGGCAGGTATTTCAGGATCTCGTCCAGCATATCTCCGGTGCCGTGGCCGTGCTGAGAGGAGATGGGGAATGGCTCTCCGATGCCCAGATTGTAGAATTCATACAGCTCCAGGGGGGGCTCGCCGATGGTGTCGCATTTGTTCACCGCCAGCACCACGGGCTTACCGCTTTTCTGGAGCATATCCGCAACTGCATAGTCGTTGGCGGTGACGCCGCAGCGCACGTCCGTTACCAGCACGATCACGTCCGCCCGGTGGATGGCGACTTCAGCCTGTCGGCGCATCTGCGCCAGGATCACGTCGTCCGTGTCCGGTTCGATACCGCCGGTATCC
>NZ_FR894923.1:18353-21761 GCF_000434255.1 Ruminococcus sp. CAG:379
TATCCACTACCATAAATTCTCGCCCCCGCCACTCACACTTGCTGTAGATCCGGTCACGGGTGACCCCCGGGGTGTCCTCCACGATGGAGAGCCGCTGCCCGATGAGCTTGTTGAACAGGGTGGATTTGCCCACATTGGGGCGCCCTACTATTGCAACGATCGGCAATGCCATGCTTGATTCTCCTTTCTTTTTCACGATCCGGCGTGCATCGCAAACCGGTCATACACACAAAAAGGAGAAAAGGATCGCTCCTCTCCTCCTCATCGCTTTGCTGGGTTTTAGTCAGCGTTCAGCTTCAGAACCTCAACGCCCTTGTAGAATCCGCAAGCCTTGCAAACCTTGTGCGGAGCCTTCAGTGCGCCGCAGTTTGTGCACTTGCTCATTGCAGGAGCATCGAGCTTCCATACTGCGGAACGTCTCTTGTTCCGTCTCGCCTTGGAGACTTTATTCTTCGGTACTGCCATTTTGGCACCTCCTTACATTACTCCCGGAAAGAGTCTTATTTTGGGACGATGGCTTTACGCCAGATCGCCCTGGCAATCGCAGGAAGATGTGTTCAGGTTGCAGCCGCAGTGCATGCAAAGCCCCTTGCAGTCTTCTCTGCAAAGCAGCTTTGTAGGCAGCTGCAGCAGCAGATCGGTCACAGCGACCTCATCCACATCCAACTGCGCATCCTGTGCAACAATGTATTCATCGTTATCACGATTGACGGACAAAACAACCGTATGGGTAAAGGAAAACGAATACGGCCGGACAAACAACTCCAGACAACGGTCGCATTCCGCCGTCAGGACACAGTCCACTGTCAGATCCAGTGTGACGATCCCTGCCCGGTTCCGGAAGGTTCCGGTTACATGAACCGGCTGGTCAAAGCGATAACCCCGGATCTGAGAAAGCGCCTGAGGCGGGATCTCATAATCCACCGGCAGTGTATCGCCTTCCCGGTGAAACAGTTGTTTGAGTTGAAATGTCATGATGCTCCGTCCTTTTTTGTGCATCACAATCTATATTATATAGAATTGCGCACAGCTTGTCAATAGGATTTTTTAAAAAAGTATCACACAAACTGCATAACGCTCTCCGGCAGCTCATTGTTGTCTGCGGAGATGGTGAAAATGATCTGGGTATCGTTGCCGGAAAGAATGTTGAGCTTCTCCAGCATCTTGCCCAGCTCGTTGAAGTCCGGGCCGCCGATTTTCAGAATGCCGTCGATGAAGATCTCCTTGATGTCGTAGTTGCCTGCGAACATGCCTGCGATGAAGCCATAGAATGCCTCATAGCCCTCGATGGCGAACCGGTCAGAGTCAACCAGACGAACCTTGTAGCTGATGTCGTAGGTGAGCTTTGCGCCCTTTTCGATGCAGATCAGGTCGCCGTTGGTGTCCTTGACTGCGTTGTTGATCATATCAACCAGGATCTTTGTTTTGCCTGTGCCCTTTTTACCTGTAATCAGTTTAATCATTTTATACTCCTTTCGCCGCCCTACGGACAGCTCGTGTTTTTTATCAGACCGCCCCTGGCGGAAGTGGATCAGTTGAGCTTTGCCTCCAGTGCAGCCTTCTGGGATTCATACCCGGGCTTGCCCAGCAGAGCAAACATGTTCTTCTTGTAGCTTTCTACGCCGGGCTGGTTGAAGGGGTTTACCCCCAGCATGTAGCCGGAAACAGCGCATGCCTTTTCAAAGAAGTAGACCATATAACCGAAGCTTTCTTCCTTGGTGTCGTCCAGCTCCAGCACGATGTTGGGAACGCCGCCCTCGGTATGAGCCAGGATGGTGCCCTCCAGCGCCTTCCGGTTTACCACGCTCATATTCTGACCGGTCAGGAAGTTCAGACCGTCCAGGTTCTCGGCATCGTCCTCCAGGTACAGATCCTGCTTGGGCTGCTTGATGTCTACCACGGTCTCGAACATGAGTCTGGAGCCTTCCTGGATGTACTGGCCCATGGAGTGGAGATCCGTAGAGAAGATCACGCTTGCAGGGAACAGCCCCTTGTTGTCCTTGCCTTCGCTTTCGCCGAACAGCTGCTTGTACCATTCGTTCATCATGGCAAAGGAGGGATCGTAGGAAACCATCAGCTCTACGCTCTTGCCCTTGCGGTAGAGGATGTTGCGGATCGCAGCGTACTGGTAGCAGTCATTTTCAGCAAAGGGAGCAGCGAAATCCTCCCGTGCCTTCTGTGCGCCCTGCATGATGGCAGCAATGTCGCAGCCTGCAACGGCGATGGGCAGCAGACCAACTGCGGTCAGCACGGAGAACCGGCCTCCGATGTCGTCTGCGATCACGAAGGTCTCGTAGCCCTCGGTATCAGCCAGGCTCTTGAGGGTGCCTCTCTTGGCGTCAGTGGTGCAGAAGATCCGGGACTTTGCGCCCTCCTTGCCGTACTTCTTTTCCACCAGGTTCTTGAAGATCCGGAACGCCAGTGCCGGCTCTGTAGTGGTGCCGGACTTGGAGATCACGTTGACTGCAATGTCCTTGCCCTCACAGATGGAAAGCACCTCATTCAGGTAAGTGGGGTTGATGTTGTTGCCCACATAGTAGATGTCCGGGGTATCCTTCTTCATATTGTTATAGAAGGGGGACTTGAGCAGCTCGATGGCTGCCCGGGCGCCAAGATAGGAGCCGCCGATGCCGATGACGATCAGGATGTCCGCAGTTTCCTGGATCCGCTTGGCAGCAGCCTGGATCCGTGCGAATTCCTCTTTGTCGTAGTTGACGGGCAGATCTACCCAGCCCAGAAAGTCGCTGCCCAGTCCGGACTTGTCCTGCAGGGTTTTTGCAGCAAGCTCAACCTGGGGTGCAATGCCGGTCATTTCGTCCGGATTGATGAACCCTTCCAGATATTTTTTGTTCAGCTTCAGTGCCATGATGATTGTCTCCTCCAGATCAGAAAAAGAAAGTCTTTTTCAACATTTACGAGCCTTGCCGGAGGATTCCCCGGCGTATGGACAATGCCCTGCACAGGACAGAGAACTGCCGACAGTTTCGTATAGTACTAGTTTACTATATTTTGCACCCGATTGCAAGCGGTTCAACTGATTCTTGTGCAGACAGCATAAAAAACCATGATCTATTTTAACATATTATCCAAAAGACGCAGAAGTGCCCGGGAAAAAGTCAGCCTTGGCACGGAGGATGCCGCCGTAAGAGGCACTTCGTACAGGTAAATATCTCCTTGGTAAAAGGCTGCCGTACCTAGCTGCTGCCCCTTACTGACAGGGGCTTCCACATACTCCGGCAGTACCAGTACTGTTTGCAGCCCTGCATTCCCCTTGGGCACGGTGATGCCGGTCAGCCCCTGCGCCTCCACCTCCACAGCGGTATCCGTGCCGTGGAGCACCTGCAAAGGCTTGAGAAATTCTCCGGAAAAGGCGGGGGTGGTGACCTGGTAGGTGCCGAAGCCCTTGCT
>NZ_FR894923.1:21880-44407 GCF_000434255.1 Ruminococcus sp. CAG:379
CGCCGCCAGGGTATAGCCGGTGCTTTCCCCGTGTCCTGCCTTCATGCCCAGCAGCCCGTCATAGCTGCGCACCAGGGTGTTTTCGTTCACAAGCTCTGTCTGCTCCCCCCGGAGAAAGGTGCGCCAGGTGGTCATATAGGGGGTCAGCACCGGGTACTCCGTCAGCTTGCAGCAGAGCCTGCCCAGGTCGGCGGCGGTGGTGACCTGTCCCTCCTCCGAAAGACCGGAGGCGCAGGTGAATACGGTGCTGCGAAGCCCCAGCTCAAAGCCTCGGGCGTTCATGTCCATGACAAACTGCTCCTCCGTGCCGGATACCGCCTCTGCCAGGGCAACCGCTGCGTCGTTGGCGTTGCCGATGATCATGCCCCGGAGCAGATCCCCCACCGTCATCTTTTCTCCGGGCATCAGCCAGATGGAGGCACCCTTCTGGGCATTCGCTGCCGGGGAGGCAGTTACTGCCGTATCCTCTGACAAAGCACCGGATTCCAGGGCTTCTGCGGTCAGCAGCATGGTCATCAGCTTTGCCATGGTGCCCATGGGCAGGCTTTCACTGCTGTTTTCCTCCAGCAGCAGCTGTCCCGTTCGTGCCTCCAGCAGAACATAGGCACGGCAGGGCTTTCCGGCAGCGGCACCCGGCTCCGGCAGGTACAGCAGCACCAGAGCAAGGACGGTGACAAGGGCAGTCAGGGCACGTTTTCGCATGATCGGATCCCTCCCGGTTGTGATTGACGTTATGCCAGTGTATGCGGAAGGAATAAAAAAAAGACGGCACATTGTGCCGTCCGGGGTGTGCAGAATTACTTGACGATGAACTTGTCGATGGCGTTCAGGAATTCCTTTGCATTATCGGTATGCGCATGCAGCTCGATCGGCTTGGAAAGATCCAGACTGAAGATACCCATGATGGACTTTGCATCGATGGCATATCTGCCGGAAACCAGATCTACGTCAAAATCAAAACGCATTACGATGTTTACAAATTCCTTTACGTCATTGATCGCCTGCAGGGAAATGGTTACTGTTGTCATAAAAATACCTCCCATATGCTGTTGTAGTGTGCAAAGCCTGTTCCGCTTTGCCTGCCTTTATCATAGCACCTTCCCCTATTATTGTCAAGCTGTTTGCATTCGATTCGTGAATCTAGTATAATGGATACGAAAAGAAAAAACTGCATTTGTGCAAATGTGGAAAGGAATGCTGCATGACTGCTTATTATCTCAGCTTTGGCTGCAAGGTCAACCAATATGAAACCAATGCGCTGCGGGGCATGCTTTCCCAGGAGGGCATTCAGCCGGTGGAGCAGCCGGAGGATGCGGATCTGATCCTGGTGAACTCCTGCACCGTGACCGCCTCCAGCGACCGGAAGGTGCGTCATGCGCTGCGGAGCCTGCGGAGCCGCTGCCCGGCGGCAAAGATCGTCCTGACCGGCTGTCTGCCCCAGGCGCATCCGGATGCGGCGCAGTTGTGCCCGGAGGCGGATCTCATAACCGGCACGAAGGACCGTGCCGCTCTGATCCAAAGGATCCGGCAGTTGATGGAAAGCGGCGTTCCCTGGGATGGGGTGACACCTTATACGCCCGGAGAGGGGTATGAGCTGCTGCCCCCGGCGGAGAATGCAGACAGAACCCGGGCGTTCATCAAGATCCAGGACGGCTGCAACCAGTTCTGCTCCTACTGCATCATACCCTACGCCAGGGGACGCTGTCGCTCCAAGCCCAGGGAGGCGCTGGCGCAGGAGACGGCACAGATGGCGCAGGCAGGCTGCCGGGAGGCGGTGCTCATCGGCATCAACCTTGCCTTTTACGGCATGGAGTGGCAGGGAGATCTGGGGGATGCGGTGGACATCTGCTGTGCTGTACCGGGCATCGATCGGGTGCGGCTTGGCTCTCTGGAGCCGGAAAAGCTCAGCGACGATCTGCTGCGCCGTCTGGCTGCTCATCCCCAGTTCTGCCCCCAGTTCCATCTGTCCCTGCAAAGCGGCTGTGACCGTACCCTCCGTGCCATGAACCGGCATTATACCACGGCGGAATACGCAGACCTGGCGGCACGGATCCGGCGGATCTTTCCGGACGCCGCTCTGACCACGGACGTAATGGTGGGCTTTCCCGGAGAAACGGAGGCGGATTTTGCCCGTTCCCTGGAATTTGTCCGGGAGATGGGCTTTGCCAAGGTGCATGTGTTTCCCTATTCTCCCAGAGAGGGCACAGTCGCTGCCCGGATGCCGGAGCAGATCCCCTCACCGGAAAAACGTCGCCGGGCGGCGCTGATGGGGGAAACGGCGGCAGCCTGCCGGAGGGCATTCCTCCGGAGCCAGGTGGGAAAGGTGATGCCGGTGCTGTTTGAGCGGTCGGCGGATCCGGCGTGGCACCGGGGCTATACCCCCAATTACACCCCCGTAAAAATTTCCGCAAAAAAAGGAGAAAAAAGTTTGCGCAAATCGGTTTTCCGTGTTATAATAAAATCGAGTGAGCCGGATTGCTGCATCGGCACGTTGCTGCCGGAAGCGTCCGCCCAGAATGATTGAAAGGAGCGTGGATTTCTCCCTCCGGAGAGATCACAAGTGAAGCCTATGTCCGTTTTTCGTATCTATGTGGAGAAAAAACCGGAGTTTGCCGTAGAGGCACAGTCCCTGCTCAGTGATATCCGCACCGCCCTGCGGCTGGACATCACCTCCATCCGGGTCATCAACCGCTATGACGCCGACAAGATCACCAAGGAGGATTTCCAGCTTTCTGTCAGCACCGTATTTTCAGAGCCTGCGGTGGACGTGACCTATGACACCCTGCCCCGCCTTGCCAATACGGAGCGGATTTTTGCGGTGGAATATCTGCCGGGTCAGTTTGACCAGCGTGCGGATTCCTGTGAGCAGTGCATCCAGATTCTGACCCAGAAGGATCGCTGCCGGGTGCGGAATGCCCGGGTATACATCATTGCCGGCAATCTGACCGACCAGGAATTTGACCGGCTCAAGGCATACATCATCAACCCGGTGGAGAGCCGGGAGGCTTCGCTGAACCTGGTGTCCAGCCTGGACAGCAACTACGAGATCCCCACCACCGTGGAGACCCTCAAGGGCTTCTGCGAGCTGAGCGAGGCAGGACTGGCGGACTTTATCAAGCAATACGGTCTTGCTATGGATCTGGATGACATCAAGTTCTGTCAGGCATATTTCAAGGATACAGAGCGGCGGGATCCCACCATTACCGAGATCCGCATGATCGACACCTACTGGTCCGATCACTGCCGTCACACCACCTTCTCCACCAACATCCAGGACGTACAGATCCTTGCCCCCTACATCCAGGATACCTACGATGCGTATCTGCGGATCCGCCGGGAGCTGGGCAGAGCGGAAAAGCCCCTGACCCTGATGGATATGGCGACCCTGGCAGTGCGGAAGCTGAAGGCGGACGGAAAGCTGCCGGATCTGGACGAGAGCGAGGAGATCAACGCATGCTCCGTGAAAATCAAGGTGGACACCGAAAACGGGGATGAGGACTGGATCCTCATGTTCAAGAACGAGACCCACAACCACCCCACCGAGATCGAACCCTTCGGCGGTGCGGCAACCTGTCTGGGAGGCGCCATCCGGGATCCTCTGTCCGGTCGTTCCTATGTATACCAGGCAATGCGTGTCACCGGTGCGGCAAATCCCCTGGTGCCGGTGGAGGATACCATCACCGGCAAGCTGCCCCAGCGGAAGATCACCGTGGGGGCAGCCAACGGCTACGGGGCAGCCAACGGCTACAGCTCCTACGGCAACCAGATCGGTCTTGCCACCGGTCATGTGGCGGAGATCTACCACCCGGGCTATGTGGCAAAGCGCATGGAAATCGGCGCAGTCATCGGCGCTGCACCGGCGGAGAATATCCGCAGAGAAGCACCCGTGCCCGGCGATGTGGTGATCCTGCTGGGGGGCAAAACCGGACGGGACGGCTGCGGCGGCGCAACCGGCTCCTCCAAGTCCCACACCCTGGAATCCCTGGAGCACTGCGGCGCAGAGGTGCAGAAGGGCAATCCGCCGGTAGAGCGGAAGCTCCAGCGCCTGTTCCGGAATCCGGAGGTCACCCGGATGATCAAGCGCTGCAACGACTTCGGCGCAGGCGGCGTATCCGTTGCCATCGGAGAGCTGACCGACGGGCTGCTCATCAATCTGAACGCAGTGCCCAAGAAGTATGACGGACTGGACGGCACGGAAATTGCCATCAGTGAATCCCAGGAGCGTATGGCAGTGGTCATCGCCAAGGAGGATCTGTCCAGGTTCCTGGCGGAGGCACGCCGGGAGAATCTGGAGGCTACCATGGTTGCGGACGTGACCGACAACCGGCGGCTGGAAATGGTCTGGAACGGCAAGACCATCGTGAACCTGTCCCGGGACTTCCTCAACTCCAACGGTGCTCCCAAGTATACCGACATTGAGGTGCCGGATCCGGCAACGGAGATCCCCAATATGCTGGAGGATACCCCGGACGGCTGGGAAGCCCTCATGTCCAATCTGAACGTATGCTCCCAGAAGGGGCTTGTAGAAAAGTTCGACTCCACCATCGGCGCCGGCACCGTGCTGATGCCCTTCGGCGGCAAGTATCAGCTGACCCCCAACCAGGCTATGGCGGCAAAGATCCCGGTGCTCAAGGGGGAGACCAATACCTGTTCCCTGATGGGCTGGGGCTTCAACCCGGTCATCAGCGAAAAGAGCCCCTACCACGGGGCAATGATGGCGGTGGTCGAGTCCATTGCCAAGATCGTGGCAGCCGGCGGCACCTACCACAAGTGCTGGCTCACCTTCCAGGAATACTTCGAGCGCACCCAGAACAACCCGGTTCGCTGGGGCAAGCCCTTTGCAGCACTGCTGGGCGCATTCCGGGCGCAGCTGGAAATGGGCTGTGCAGCCATCGGCGGCAAGGACTCCATGTCCGGTACCTTTGAAAACATCGACGTGCCCCCCACGCTGGTTTCCTTTGCAGTCTGCACCGCCGACAGCCGGAAGGTAATCTCTCCGGAATTCAAGGCAGCAGGTCATACGGTCATCCGCATTGCGCCGGAGTATGACGGCAACGGGCTGCCCGTATTCGACAGCGTGAAGCAGTGCTTCGACCAGATCGAATCCATGATCGACAGCGGCAGAGCCTGCGCCGTATGGAGCGTGGCAGGGGGCGGCGTTGCCGAGGGCATTGCGAAAATGTGCTTTGGCAACCACATCGGTTTTGAATTTTCCCGGAAGCTGTCCGACACCATCCTGTTCAAGCCCTGGTACGGTTCCTTTATCGTAGAGCTGACCGGCGAGGCTGGCTACGGGGAGGAGATCATCGGCAGAACCATGCCGGATTACCGGATCTACGGCGAGGGCTACACCATGCAGGCGGAGGCACTGCAAAAGGCATGGGAAAGCAAGCTGGAGTCCGTGTTCCCCTGCCGGATCAAGACTGAGTTTGCCACCATCGAGTCCTACAGCTATGCAACCAAGTCCCGGAAGGGCCCTGCAATCAAGGCGGCACGTCCCCGGGTTCTGATTCCCGTATTTCCGGGCACCAACTGCGAATACGACACCGCAAGAGTCTTTGAGCGTGCCGGTGCGGATGTGAACGTGATGGTCATCCGGAACCTGAGCGCATCGGACATTGAAGCATCCGTTGCAGCGGTGGCGGCACAGATGAAGCAGTCCCAGATCGTGATGCTGCCCGGCGGCTTCAGCGGCGGCGATGAGCCGGACGGCAGCGGCAAGTTCATTACCGCATTCTTCCGAAACCCCCGGATCAAGAATGAAGTGCATGCTCTGCTGCAGCAGCGGGATGGTCTGATGCTGGGTATCTGCAACGGCTTCCAGGCGCTCATTAAGCTGGGTCTGGTGCCCTTCGGCGAGATCGTGGATATGACCGAGGATTCCCCCACCCTGACCTTCAACACCATTGCACGGCACCAGTCCATGATGGTCACCACCCGGATCGCATCCGACAAGTCCCCCTGGCTGGCAGGCTGCAAGGTGGGAGATCTGCACACGGTTGCCATTTCCCACGGGGAGGGCAGATTTGTTGCTTCTGACGCTCTGATCCGCCGGATGGCGAACAACGGTCAGATTGCCACCCAGTATGTGGATGAGTACGGCAAGCCCACCATGGACATCCGCTACAATCCCAACACCTCCATTGACGCCATCGAGGGTATCACCTCGCCGGACGGCAGAGTCCTGGGCAAGATGGGGCACAGCGAGCGGATCGGCAGAGATATCTGCAAGAACGTATGCGGCAACAAGGATCAGCTGATCTTCCAGAGCGGCGTAAACTACTTTAAATAAAAGAGTTGCAGTTACAATGGGGCAGTGCAGATGCACTGCCCTTTTATTCGCGCAGATCCTCCAGCAGGCTTTGCAGCTCTGCATCGTCCCGGGCAGGGATTCCCTCCTCCAGCAACTGCCGATCCAGCTCCGGCAGCAGGGACAGCTCCGCATCCAGGTACCGGTAGGGCAGGCTCTCTCCCGTCCGGAACACTCCGATTCTGCCGTTGTGGAGCCGCACCGTATACCCGGCGGGCATGGTGGTTTCCACCGCCCGGGTGGGTATGGTGCTTTCAAAGGCGAGGGAATCCGCTGCTGCACGCTCCCAGCGCACCATCTGGGACAGGGTGGCGATCAGCACCACCGCTGAAAAGGTCATGGAGCCAAGGATCATATAACCGGTTGCTTTCATTGTTCCGCCTCCTTCTGGCTTCTTTGTCAACAGGAGTCTGCCCCGGATCAGAAAAAATATGCGTTTGCCGAGATTTTTTTCAAATCCCCTTAACAAATCGGGCACGCTGTGGTATAATACAAATATATATAAGGCAACACTGCGCAAAGCCTGCCTGTCGGCTTTACGCAGCATCTGCAGACGAATTTTCCGTCATATCACACAGAAGCTCCTTGCAATACGCCAGTATTCCTGCGTCGTTTCTATGCAATCTGACGAAAAATCTGTTGCACATCTACCACACATTCTTTGTGCGGTGTTGCCATAACTCTTTCGCCCGAAAGAAAGGAGTTTCACACTTATGACCGAACCGAAAAGGCCGGCAAATAAAACAAAGCGTCCGGCAGGGAATACACAGCGCCCCAAGCGAAAGCGTCCTGCAGAGCATGCTGCGCCGGCAGGCGCAAAGACCAGGCGCACGGCACCGAAGCATACGGCTCCGGCAGCGCCCAGAAAGCCCAGAAAACAGCGTCCTGCCTGGCAGAGGGGTCTGCAGAGAGCCGGCTCCATTCTGCTGACCACCACCCTGTCCTTTCTGCTGATCCTGGTGATTACCTGCACCATTGTGGGTACCACCCTGGTGGTGTATGTACTGGGCTTTATGGAGGGTACCAGTGAGGTCAGCATCAAGGAAATGGAAATGAGCTACTCCACCTTTATTTATGCGGAGGACAAGGACGGGGAGATCGTCACCCTGCACCAGGTGCCCAGCTCCATCAAGCGGATCCCCATTGAAGCCTCCGAGATTCCCCAGCATGTGCGGGATGCCTTTACCTATGCAGAGGATGAGCGCTTCTACGAGCATGAGGGCGTGGACTACAAGCGTACCGCTGCGGCAATGGCAAACATGGTGCTGCATTTCTGGTCGGCAAACCAGGGCGGTTCCACCATTACCCAGCAGCTGGTGAAGAACATCACCGGAGACAATGCCACCAATGCAGAGCGGAAGATTCGGGAGATTTTCCGGGCGATGCAGATGGAAAAGACCTACACCAAGGAGGAGATCCTCACCGCCTACCTGAACTACATCGGCTTCGGCGGCTCTGCCAACGGCATTGAAATGGCTTCCATCAAGTATTTCGGCAAGCACACCAATGAACTGACCGTGGCGGAGGCTGCCTGCCTGGCGGCGATCCCCAAGAACCCGGAGAAGCTGAACCCCTTTGCGTATTATGTGGACGATGAAACCGGGGAGCGGGTCAACTACGGTCACGAAAAGAACCGGGAGCGCCAGGAATACGTGCTGTATCAGATGTACAGCAACGGCGCCATTTCCTACGATGAGTACCAGGCAGCGCTGGCGGAGCACATCATCTTTACCGATTCCGAGGAGTACAAGGAGCTGCATCCGGAGGAGGACGAGGATGCGCAGATCGAGCCGGATAAGCCTACCAGTTGGGTGGTGGACGCTGCCATCAACGAGCTTTCCGAGGTGCTGATGGACAAGTACGGCATCAGCAAGAAGGAAGCAAGATCCCGTGTCAACAGAGGCGGCTATCAGATCTATACCACCGTTGACCTGGAGATGCAGGAATATGTGGAGAGCCGGTATCAGGATATGAACAACCTGCTGGCAGGCATGGCAACTGTGAATAACACTGCCCATTGGCGGGATCTGAACGGAGACGGTGTGACATCCGAGGATGAAGCACAGTTCCTGCAATCCGGCTTCTGCGCCATCAATTACTCCGGCGAGATCCTTGCCACGGTGGGTGCCATCGGGGAAAAGACTGCGTCCCTGTGTACCAGCTATGCCTATGAGCCCCAGCAGCCCGGTTCCACCATCAAGCCGGTGACCACCTACGGCTATGCCCTTTCCACGGATTATATCCACTGGGGCACGCCGCTGCGGGACTATCCCCCCATCAAGAATCCGGCAACCGGCAAGCTGTGGCCCACCAACTACTCCAGCGGCGGCGGCATGTCCTACACGGGGAGCATGAAGAACGTGTACTATGCACTGCAAAAGTCCTACAACACCATTCCTGCATTGCTGTGCAAGGAACTGGGCAGAATCGAGATCTACAACTTTGCCACCAACAATCTGGGACTGGAGCTGGTGCAGAATGACCAGGATTATGCACCGCTGTCCGTTGGTGCGCTGACCTATGGTGTTTCCATCACCAACCTGGTCAATGCCTACATGGTATACGGCAACGGGGGCTATTACTCCAAGGCGCACATCATCAGTAAGGTAGAATCCGGCGATGGCACTTTGGTATATTCCGGCGGCACGGATTACAACCAGGCGGTGGACGAGGAAACCTCCACCGTTATGAACAAGCTGCTGCAGAACGTTGTCAAGCAGGGTACTGCGACCGCAGCCAAGATCACTGCATCCGACGGCACCAAGATTCCCATTGCCGGCAAGACCGGTACCACCTCTGACTGGTGCGATCTGACCTTTGTGGGTCTGTGCCCGGATTTTGTCAGCGGCATGTGGATCGGCTACGAGCAGAACTATCAGATCCAGGGTCACGGGCGGCTGAAATCTGCCGGCATCTGGAAAAATATCATCGGGGACTACATCAAGGAGCACTATGACGGCAACGACTTCTTCGTTTCCGACAGCGTAATCGAGGCGCCCATGTGCACTGCCTCCGGCAACATTGCCGGCAGCTCCTGCCCCAAGGGCATTACCGGCTACTGGAAGTCCACCAATGCTCCCAAGTGTACCGGTCACGGAGGCGGCAGCTCCAGCACGCCGGTAACCACCAAGCCTGCGGCTGATAATTAAGCCAGGCGCTGCCGAACCAAACGGCGCTTGCGCCGGAAGGAGAATTTGCTTGAAACAGGAATTGACATTTTGCTGTCCATGCCATTTCGGACTGGAGAGTGTACTGAAATTTGAACTGACCCAGATCGGCGCTTCCAATTTACAGGTGTCTGACGGACGGATCACCTTTACCGGGGATCTGTCCCTGCTGGCACGGGCGAATCTGTGTCTGGCTACGGCGGAGCGGGTGCTGCTGGTGCTGGGAGAATTTGACGCTGTCACCTTTGAGGAGCTGTACCAGGGGGTCAAGCGGATCCCCCTGGAGCAGTACATCGGCAAGCTGGACGCATTCCCGGTGAAGGGCTACTCCCTCAATTCCGAGCTGCACAGCGTGCCTGCCTGCCAGTCCATCATCAAAAAAGCGGCGGTGGATCGACTCAGCGGCGCTTATCACATCAACAGCTTTGCGGAAACCGGTGCGGTTTGCCGGATTCAGTTCAGCTTACAGAACAATCATGTGTGCATGTATCTGGATACCTCTGGCACAAGCCTGCACAAACGGGGCTATCGGCAGAACGCCAACCTTGCCCCCATCAAGGAGACCCTGGCGGCAGGGATCCTGGATCTTGCCCGGATCCGGGGCAATTCCGTGCTGTGTGATCCCTTCTGCGGCAGCGGCACCTTCCTGATCGAGGGCGCCATCAAGGCGCTGCACATTGCCCCCGGCATCAACCGGCAGTTTGCCGCATCCAAATGGGGCTGGGTTCCCCAGGAGATCTGGAGAGAGGAACGGGGCAGAGCCATCGATTCTGTCCGCCGGGATGCGGACTTTGAGGCATACGGTTGGGACATTGACCCGGACTGCGTGGAGCTTGCCCGGGAAAACGCAAAAAAAGCCGGCGTAGCCAGCCGGATTCATATTGAACAGGGGGATGTGCGGAAGTTCATCCAGCCGGAGCATGCCACGGTGGTGTGCAACCCGCCCTACGGCGAGCGGATGCTGGAGGTGAAGGAGGCGGAGGAGCTGTACGCCGTTATGGGCAAGCGGTTCCCGGCGGACGCAGCCCATCCCTGCTACATCATCTCTCCCCACGAAACCTTTGAGAGTCACTTTGGGAAGTCTGCCTCCAAGCGGCGGAAGCTGTACAACGGTATGCTCAAGTGCCAGCTGTTCATGTATTTTAAATAGGTCGTGTTGACACTAAGACAAACCCCGGAGATGGATACACCTCCGGGGTTTGTTATTGCAGCATGCAGATGATATAAAATACAGGGATGCATGCCGTGGACAGCAGCACCGGGAGCAGCAGGATCACACCGATGCACTGCAACCCGGTGGCAAGTACCGGATGACCCTTGGAGCGTGCGGAGCAGCCCCCTGCCAACAGCACGGCGCCAAGGATACGCAGCAGGTTCAGAACGAACAGCGCTATCAGGACCATGGCGAGCGTCAAGCCCATAAATGCCAAAAACATCCCCTCCTATGTGAAATTATATGCATTATAGCATAGAAGGGGGATTTCGTCAAGTCAACAGAGACGAACCCTGGAGATGGATGCACCTCCGGGGGTGTTATCACGGCGTTAAGAGAAAGAATAATAAAGGGGTGCTCATCATGAACAACAGCACCGGGATCAGCAGGATCACACCGATGCATTGCAATCCGATGGAAAGTGTCCGGCGACCCTTGGCGCGTACTGAGCAGCCCACCGCCAATAGCACGGCACCAAGGACACGCAGCGGGAGTACAATTAATAGTGCTTCAAAGTAAGCAAGCACCAAGATTATGTTCCAAATGCCATACACCAGTTCTTCGAGTGGTGACCTTGCCATAAAGCTGAGCGTCAAGCCCGTAAATGCCAAGAACATCCCCTCCTATGTGTAATTACATGTATTATAGCATAGGAGGGGGATTTTGTCAAGCTAACAGAGATAACGCCCGGAGATGGATGCACCTCCGGGGTGCCTTAAATAAAGAAGATGCAAAATATAAGATCAACAATCGGGAGCAGCAGGATCACACCGATGCATTGCAGTGCGATGGCATGTGTCGTGCGTCCCTCCCTGGAGCGTGCGGAGCAGCCCCTTACCAACAGCACGATGCCCAGGATATGCCGGGGAATCACAAGAAATACCGTTAGTATGATAAGGGCTTCCAGGCTTGATTCCGAAAAGAGATCCAGCAGTTCTTCGAGTGATAACTCTGCTATAAAGCTGAGTGCCAAGCTCATAAATGCCAAGAACATCCCCTCCCATATGAAATTATATGCATTATAGCATAGGAGGGGGATTTTGTCAAGATAGTAAAATAGGCTGTTGCTGCTTTCCATCCAAAGCATCCGCCAGGGTCTGGGGGATCTTTGTAAAGTCGGCGATCAGAGAGGTGGGTTTCCCGGTGGGCTGATCCTGACCGAAGGGCACGAACCGGTAATGCTTTAGATTCAGCAGTTGCCCGATGTTCTTGGCGCTGCCTGCCAGAGCGTCATTGGTGGCGACCGCCAGCACCACGGGATTCCCGGTGCGCAGGTGGGATTTCACCGCCATGGTAGCAGTGGTGTCGGTAATGCTTGCAGCCAGCTTTGCCAGGGTATTCCCCGTACAGGGCGCCACTACCAGAATATCCGTCAGATGCTTGGGACCGATGGGCTCCGCCTCTGGAATGCTCCGGATCACCGGCTTTTCGCAGATGGTCTCCAGCCGCTGGATGTGGGATAGGGCACTGCCGAACCGGGTGTCCGTGCCTGCCGCATGCTCGCTCATCACCGGCAAAAGGCTTGCGCCCGCCTGCCGGAGGGCTTCTGCGGCGGCAAACGCTTCAGCAAAGGTACAGAAGGAGCCGGTCATCACAAATCCGACCCGTACCCCCTTCAGATCAATCATCAGCAAAACTCCTTTCCTTGAGGATGTTGCGGATGGTGCAGGCGATCATATCCCCGGCGGTAATGGGCGCAACCTTTCCGGGCAGGGACAACGCCCACACGGTCTTGCGGCCCAGTCGGCTGGCGGTGTCAAAATCCACGCCACCGGGCTTGGATGCCAGATCAATGATCAGGGCGTCGCTCCGCAGCTTCCACAGCCGTGCTTCATCCAACAGCACCGCCGGCACCGTGTTGAACACCAGGTCATACCCCGGCAGAGTCTCCTCCAGCCGGGAAATATGTACCGCCCGGCAACCGGAGATCTCCGCCCACGCCAGATCCTGATACTTCCGTGCGGTCACGGTCACATGGGCGCCCATGGCGGTCAGGATCCGCACCAGCACCTTGGAGATCCTGCCAAAGCCGGTGACCAGAACGTTCTGCCCGTAGATGGTGGTGGCAAGCTCCTCCATGGCAATCTGGATGGCGCCCTCTGCGGTGGGCACAGCGTTCAGCACGCTCAGCTCCTCCCGCTGGTAGTAATCCACCACCGCAGCACCGCCGTCAAAGACCTTGCGCACTGCCGGGTGGATCCTGCCGCCGAATACGGCACCGTCCGCTTTCACAAGTCCCGGCAGTCCTGCCACCGGAATGCTGTGCCGGGCAAAGGGGGCATGCACCAGCACGCCGTCCTCCGTGACCGGCATAGGCAGCACCAGATAATCTGCCCGCTTCCCGGAAAGCTCCATGCTGTCCAGTCGTTCCAGTCCCTCCGGCAGGTTCACATTTTCATCAAAGCCCAGCACGGATACGCTGCCCTCCGGCAGCAATGCTCTTGCGGTATATAACTGCCGCAGATCTCCCCCTGCGACAAGGAATGCAGGTCGCCTCATATGCTCCGCCTCTTTCCTCAGTATTCTCTTACAGTGTATGAGCCTTCGGAAAAAGTGTGCAGACGGAAAGCAGCCCTGCCGCAAATACGACAGAGCTGCTGAAAAAAAGGAAGTATGAAAAAGATGTTGAAAATTGCTTAGTCCGCAGTGGGCTTTTTCTCCTGGAGGACGATCTCGATATCCAGATCCTGATCCCCACGGGTTACGGTCAGGGTGATCTTATCGCCTGCCTTGAACTTGTTCTTGATGCCGTTCAGTTCTTCGTAGGTCTTGATGGTCTCGCCGTTTACTGCGATGATTACATCGCCCTTCTTGATGCCGCCCTGGTCAGCAGCGCCGCCCTCATAGATTTCGGACACATACACGCCCACCGGAATGTTGTACATTCTGGACTGGGTCTCGCTGACATCTGCTGCGCCGATGCCGATCTGGGGCTTACCGGTCACATAGCCGAAGTTAATCAGATCATTGATGATAGCCTTTGCCTCGGTAATGGGGATCGCAAAGCCCAGACCCTCAATGGTGGTGTTGGAGTAATTGGAGGACAGCTTTGCAGAGTTGATGCCGATGACCTGACCGCTGCTGTTGATGAGGGGGCCGCCGGAGTTGCCGGAGTTGATGGCAGCATCCGTCTGGATCAGATTCATGGTATTTTCGCTGATGGTGACCTCCCGGTTCAGTGCGGAGATGATGCCGCAGGTAACGGAGCCGAACAGCTCAAAGCCCAGGGGGTTGCCGATGGCAATGGCAAGCTCGCCTACCTTCAGCTTGTCGCTGTCGCCGAATTCCGCCGGAACCAGGTCCTTGGCGTCGATCTTCAGTACCGCCAGATCCGCCTCCACGTCATAGCCCACGATGGTGGCTTCATATTCGGTCTGGTCATAGCCGGAATCGCTGCTCAGTACCACGGAAACCTTGCTTGCCTTCCCGCCGTAGTCAGACTCATAGATCACATGGGCGTTGGTGATGATATAGCCGTCCGCCGACATGATGATACCGGTACCGGTGCCAGATACGTTCTGCTCCTGGCTTTGCCCTGCCCCGAACCAGCCGCCGAAGCCGCTGGACTGGTAGCTGAAGGTGGAGGCTACGCCCACCACGGAGGGCATTACCTTGTCAACTACCTCTGTGGTAGAAAGGGTACCGGTGGATGCGGCGAGGTTCATCCAGTTCTTTCCGTCGTCCGCAAGACTGCTGTCTGCTGTGGAGGAGCTGTCTGCCTTGGAGGAGTCCGTCAGGGACACTCCAGAATTGGTGGAAGCGAAAAATGCACGCAGAGTCTCGTTGCCGTCAATGAACCGATAGCACTGGATGGAGGCGAATGACACCACCATAACGCCGGCTACGGCTGCTGCCACCTTGGGGAGAATATGACGCTTTTTCGGGGGCTTGCTGTCCCCCGGTATGCTCTGCTGGGGCTGGCTGTAATAACTCTGCTGATAGCTGCCCGGCTCGTCATTGCGCATTGCGCTGTAGCTGTTGTAAACCGGCTCCTGATCCAAGGGTGTTTCATTGAAACCCTGGTTTTGTGCATTGTTCATGTTATCCTTGCCGTTTTCGTGATTGTGTTCAAACATGATTCTCATCCTTTCTATCGTAACCTCCGGTGGGAGATGTTGCTCTTGTTTCTATGGTTCTAATTATACGCCGAAATGTGAAAATTGTATGATAGCCAACCAAAAAGGCGGTTAAATTGCGGGGTTGATTCTTTCACAGAAGTATTGTACAATAGAAACAGACGAAAATCAGGGAAGGAGGGATTCGGATGCACGCATTGCCGCCCCAGGTGCTGACCGCCATGGAGCTGCTGGAGCAGGCGGGCTATGCCTGCCACATTGTGGGAGGATGTGTCCGGGACATGCTGCTGGGGCGTACCCCGTCGGATTATGATCTGACCACCAACGCTCTGCCGGAGCAGATGCAGCAGGTATTTGCATCCTGCCGCACCATTGAAACCGGCATTGCCCATGGCACCCTTACCATTTTGCTGGAGGGCATGTCCCTGGAATGCACCACCTACCGGGTGGACGGCACCTATTCCGACGGACGGCACCCGGACTCGGTGCGCTTCACCCCCACCCTGGAGGAGGATCTTGCCCGCCGGGATTTCACCGTCAATGCTATGGCATACCACCCCCGGCTGGGTCTGACGGATCCCTTTGGCGGGCGGGATGACCTGAAACGGGGTATACTCCGCTGCGTGGGGGAGCCGGAACGCCGCTTTACGGAGGATGCTTTGCGGATCCTTCGGTGCATCCGGTTTGCCTCCGTGCTGGGCTTTGCCGTGGAGCCGGAAACTGCCGCCGCCGTACACAGCATGAAACAGCGGCTGGAGCTGGTTTCCGCCGAGCGGATCCGGTCAGAACTGGATAAGCTGCTGATGGGGGAGCATGTGACGGAAATTCTGTGCCGGTACGGGGATGTGGTGTTTGTGCCCATTCCGGAGCTTGCCCCCTGTCTTGGCTTTGCCCAGCACAGCCGGTATCACTGTTACGATGTGTGGACCCACGTTGCCCATACGGTGGGAGCGGCGCCCAGGGATCCCCTGCTGCGGCTCACCATGCTGCTGCATGATGTGGGAAAGCCGGACTGCTTTACCCTGGATCCGGACGGCACCGGGCATTTCAAGGGGCATGCTCCAAGAGGTGCAGTTCTGGCAGCAAAGATCCTGCCCCGGCTCCGGTATGACAAGCACACCTGTGAACAGGTCACGGAGCTGATCGCCTGGCATGCGGAAAAGCTGCGGAGTCGGGCTTCCGTCCGGCATGCGCTGTCCAGATTGGGGGCAGAGCAGTTCTTCCGGCTCATTGAGGTGATGTGTGCGGACAATTCTGCCAAGCAGCCCTTTTGCCTGGAGGAGCTGCCGGGACTGCTGGAGACGGCGGATTACGCCAGAGCCCTGCTGGATGCAGGGGCGTGCCTGACCTTAAAGCAGCTGGCGGTGAACGGCAGGGATCTGGCAGCCATCGGGGCGCAGGGCAGGCAGATCGGACAGGTTTTGCAAATGCTGCTGGACGCAGTGGTGGCGGAACGGGCAAGCAACGACCGGGCGCAGCTACTGGAGCTGGCGCAGGTATGCCTGCGGGAGCTGCGTGCAGACTTCTGAACCATGGTGGTGTTCCCCCATGGTGGCATGCTCCATATCCTGCGGAAATGTTCGGCGCATAGTACAGTCCCCAAACAAAAACCGCCTCCGGCATTTGGGTTGCCGAAGGCGGTTTTATGATGCTTAGATGCTTATAAGGTGAGACAGCGGACTTAGAAGCCCATGCCGCCTGCGGGCATTGCGGGAGCAGCTGCTGCATTCTCCTCCTTGATGTCTGCAACCAGACTCTCAGTGGTCAGAACCATTGCTGCAACGGATGCTGCATTCTGCAATGCGGAACGGGTTACCTTTGTCGGATCTACGATGCCGGCAGGGATCATATCCACATAGGTTTCGTTGTATGCGTCAAAGCCGTAGCCAACCTTTCTGGAGCGGCGGATCTTGTCGATGATGACGCTGCCTTCCAGACCGGCATTCCGTGCGATCTGGCGAACCGGTTCCTCCAGTGCCTTGAGGATGATCTTTGCACCGGTCTTTTCGTCCCCGTCCAGGCTGGGCAGCAGCTTTTCCACTGCCGGAATCGCATTGATGAGGGCTGTGCCGCCGCCGGCAACGATGCCTTCCTCAACAGCAGCCTTGGTAGCAGCCAGAGCGTCTTCGATTCTCAGCTTCTTTTCCTTCATCTCGATCTCGGTTGCAGCGCCCACCTTGATGACAGCTACGCCGCCGGACAGCTTTGCCAGACGCTCCTGGAGCTTTTCCTTGTCAAAATCGGAGGTTGCAGTCTCGATCTGGCTGCGGATCTGGCTGATGCGAGCCTTGATCTCCTCGGATGCCCCTGCGCCGTCCACGATGATGGTGTTCTCCTTCTGGATGACTACCTGCTTTGCACGGCCAAGCTGTGCAATGGTGGTATCCTTCAGCTCCAGACCCAGCTCGGAGGTGATAACCTCACCGCCGGTGAGGATGGCGATATCCTTCAGCATTTCCTTTCTTCTGTCGCCAAAGCCCGGTGCCTTGACAGCAGCACACTTGAAGGTGCCTCTCAGGTTGTTGAGGATGATGGTGGTGAGCGCTTCGCCCTCCATATCCTCTGCAATGATGACCAGCTTCTTGCCAGCCTGTACGACCTGCTCCAGCAGAGGCAGGATCTCCTGGATGGAGGAAATCTTCTTATCGGTAATCAGAATGTAAGCGTCATCGTAAACTGCTTCCATCTTGTCTGCGTCAGTGACCATATAGGGGGAGATGTAGCCCCGGTCAAACTGCATGCCCTCAACGACCTCGCTGTAGGTTTCTGCGGTCTTGCTTTCCTCCAGGGTGATGACACCGTCGGTGGAAACCTTCTCCATTGCCTCGGCAATCAGCTTGCCCACGTTCTCGTCTGCGGAGGATACGGTGCCGACTCTTGCGATGTCTGCGCTGCCCTCTACCGGCTTGGAGTTTGCCTTGATGGCGTTGACTGCTGCGTCAACAGCCTTCTGGATGCCCTTCTTGACGATCATGGGATTTGCGCCTGCTGCGATGTTCTTCATGCCTTCCCGAACCATTGCCTGTGCCAGCAGGGTGGCAGTGGTGGTGCCGTCGCCGGCAGCGTCATTGGTCTTGGTTGCAACCTCCTTGACCAGCTGTGCGCCCATGTTCTCAAAGGGATCCTCCAGCTCGACCTCCTTTGCAATGGTCACGCCGTCATTGGTGATCAGCGGAGCGCCGAACTTCTTGTCCAGAACCACGTTTCTGCCCTTGGGGCCCAGTGTGATCTTGACCGTATCCGCCAGGCTGTCGATGCCTGCCTGGAGTGCCTTTCTTGCTTCTTCGCCGTACTTGATCTGCTTAGCCATGTTCCTCAATCTCCTTTTGGTATGATCTGATTTATTCTACAATTGCGAGAATGTCGCTCTGACGCAGGATGGTGTAATCCTCTCCGTCCAGCTTGACCTCGGTGCCTGCATACTTGCTCAGCAGCACCTTGTCGCCCACCTTCAAGTACATTTTTACTTCCTTGCCGTCTACCACGCCGCCGGGGCCGACTGCTACGATCTCAGCAACCTGAGGCTTTTCCTGTGCGGACGCTGCAAGAATGATGCCGCCCTTGGTGGTTTCCTCTGCTTCCATCATTTTAATGACAACTCTGTCTGCCAATGGTTTGATAGTCATTGTTCATTCCTCCTGTACTTGCTGTACTTGCGCTTGCGTTGTATTAGCACTCAAACTGTCCGAGTGCTAATACCTATTTTACCAACTTCCTATAAAAAATCAAGGGGTTTTTGCGCATTTCTATTATTTTTGTAGGATTCCACAGTATACACGAAGAAAAATAAATTACATTGTGCAGAATGTACAAATACATACTTTTGGCATCTCAAGGCATTTGCCAATCTCTATGGGACTGTTTACGATTTGTTCATACACCAGACACAATTTATGCGTATATGAATTGCGTTATATATTGTATAATAAAAAGGAATCCCGAAGCACGAATTGTGCGGAAAAGAGGAAAATATGGCACTGGATAAAGTTTTAATTGTGGATGATGATAAAAATATCTGCGACCTGCTGCGGCTCTACCTGGAGAAGGAGGGCTACAGCGTGATCCTGTCCCACGACGGGGAGGAAGCTGTGGTCAAGTTCAACGCCTTAAAGCCGGACATCGTTCTGCTGGACGTAATGCTTCCCGGACTGGACGGCTGGCAGGTCTGCCGGGAGATCCGGAAAAAGTCCAATATCCCGATCCTGATGATCACCGCCAAGAGCGATACCTTTGATAAGGTACTGGGTCTGGAGCTTGGGGCGGACGACTATATCGTCAAGCCCTTTGACAGCAAGGAGGTCATCGCCCGGATCAAGGCGGTGGTGCGCCGCACCGGTCAGTCTCCGGCGGAAATGGAGGTCCGGGAGGTTCGCTATGACAAGCTTTCTGTGAACATGACCCGGTATGAGCTGAAGGTGGACGGCAAGGTTGTGGACGCTCCCCCCAAGGAGCTGGAGCTGCTGTTCTACCTGGCGTCCAACCCCAACCGGGTATACACCCGGGATCAGCTGCTGGATGAGGTATGGGGCTTTGAGTACTACGGAGATTCCCGTACCATTGACGTACACATCAAGCGGCTGCGTGAAAAGCTGGAGGGTGTTTCGGACAAGTGGGAGCTGAAAACCGTCTGGGGCGTAGGCTATAAATTTGAGACGGACGAAGAAGACTAAGGAAACACCGCACAAAGCGTGTGTGCCGAATGGACGTACAAAGCCATTGGGTGTGCTTTGTGCGGTGTTCATTTCCCTTTGGACATGGAAAGAGCATAGGCGGTTGATGCAATGAAGAAAAGCATTTTCTCCCGGTATTTCTACCTGGGGACGATCATTACCTTTTTCTTTGCCGCCCTGCTGGGAAGCCTGGTGCTTCTGTGGGCGGATGGCAGATATGAGGATGAAAAGCGGGAGCAGGCAGCCAATATGGCGCATCTGATGATCACGGAGACCCGGGAAAATTATAGCCGGTACGGCAGTGTGGATACCCCCCAGATCCACTCCCAGTTTTCCTACTATGCTCTGACCTATAATGTATCCTGCTATCTGTTTGACGAAAACGGTTCGTGTCTGCTGCGCTCGGATTATGCGGACGGCTCTATCCGGCTCAGTGACTCTCTGATGAACTCCGTGCAGCGCAAGCCCACCTTCCAGGTCAATCAGTTCACGGGTCTGACCCAGGAGCTTAGCGTGTGCTATATTGAGCATTTCCAGCTGTATGATACGGATCAGGAGCATGGAGCATATCTGGCGCTGGTGTATCCGGCGGAGCAACTGACCGGCTTTTCCAAGGAGCTGTTCTTCGTGCTGGTGATCGGTCTGATGGCAGTGACGGTTCTTGCAGCCATCGTCTTTTACTTCAATACCCGGCATATGCTGAAACCGGTGAAGGAGATCACCAAGGCCGCAGAACGCTATGCGGACGGGGATTTTTCCTTCAAGCCGGATGTGGCGGACGCAGGAGAGCTGACCTATCTTGCCATGACCATGGGGCGGATGGCGGACTTTATCGATTCCAACGAGAAGAACCGGAAAAGCTTCGTGTCCAACGTGTCCCACGAGCTGCGCACCCCTATGACCACGATTAGTGGCTTTGTGGACGGAATTCTGGATGGTACCATTCCTCCGGAGCAGCAGCAGGGCTATCTGCGGCGGATCTCGGGAGAGGTGAAGCGCCTGTCCCGGCTGGTCAGCTCCATGCTGAACATCTCCAAGTTTGAGGAGGGGGGCATGGAGCTGAAGCTGGTGCCGGTGGAACTGACCGGTCTGCTGATTTCCACGTTATTTATGTTTGAGCAGAAGATCGAAGCCCGGCAGATCCAGGTCTGCGGTCTGGAGGACTGTCCCCGGGCGGAGGTGCAGGCGGATAAGGATCTGATGCAGCAGGTATTCTACAATCTGATCGAAAATGCGGTAAAATTCACTCCCAGGAACGGGGAGCTGACCTTTTCGGTGATGCCCCAGGGAGAGCAGTGCCAGGTGGTGATCCGCAACACGGGAGAGGGTCTCAGCGAGGAGGAGCTTTCCAACGTGTTCAACCGGTTCTACAAGACCGATGAATCCCGGAGCAAGGATACCACCGGGGTGGGGTTGGGGCTGTCCATTGTCAGTCGTATCATCCGGCTCCACAACGGCAATATTATGGTAAAGAGCGTGAAGGGGGACTATACGGAATTTGTGATCACGCTGCCCGTGAAGGGGAAAAAGCAACTGCCCCCCAAGGAACGAAAGGATTAGGAACATGGAAGAAAACCAGTACGAACACAGTGGCAGCCAGCCGGAGGCATCCCCTGCTCAGGAGCCTGCCGCTGCCGGGACACCGGCACAGAACCAGACCAGTCCCGACAGTCAGTCCGGATATCAGCAGCCCTATGGGCATGGATATCAGAGTACCTATCAGAATCAGCAGCCCTATGGGCAGGGATATCAGAGTACTTATCAGAATCAGCAGCCCTATGGGCATGGATATCAGAGTACCTATCAGAATCAGCAGCCCTATGGGCAGGGATATCAGAGTACTTATCAGAATCAGCAGCCCTATGGGCATGGATATCAGAGTACCTATCAGAGTATCAGCGTACCTATCAGAATCAGCAGCCCTACGGGCAGCAGGGCTATGCCCAGGGATACTACGGCACGCCGCCCCGGTTCGCTCCGGAGCCTGCGCCGGCAGAGCCTTCTCCGGCACGGATCAACCGTGCCATGCTGATTGCCGCCATTGTGGGTTTTGTGCTGATCCTGGGCTTTTCCGTGTACTGTATAGTGCGGGATCTGTCCCATGGGGCGATGCAGTCCGACCCTGGCGGAGTCCATATCAGCATCGGCACCCAGAAAAAGCCGGATGTACCGGAGAATTATAAGGACGATACGGGCAGATATACCGTAGAGGGTATTGCCCAGGCAGTGCGCCCCAGCATCGTGGAGATCTACACCTACGGGGAGGTGGACTCTCTGGTGATCGGCAGTGGCTCTGGCATCATTATTTCCGAGGATGGATATATTGTGACCAATGAGCATGTGCTCAACGGCGCAAAAACCTATGTGGTGCATCTGGACGATGATTCCCCCCACCCGGCAAAGCTGGTGGGCAGGGATGCCAAGACGGACATTGCAGTGCTAAAGATCGATGCAGCGGATCTGACGGTAGCTGTGCTGGGAGATTCCAACGAAACTGTGCTGGGAGAAGAGGTGGTCGCCATCGGCAATCCGGCAGGGCTGTCCGGCACCCTCACCAACGGCATCGTGTCCGGGCTGAACCGGAAGATCCGGGCGGACAGCACCGGCTATGAAATGACCTGTATCCAGACCAACGCCGCCATCAGTCCCGGCAATTCCGGCGGCGCACTGGTGAATATGTTCGGGCAGGTCATCGGCATTACCTCCTCCAAGTATGTCAGCTCCAGCTATGAGGGACTGGGCTTTGCCATTACCATCAATGAGGCGCTGCCCATTATTGAGGAGCTGATCCAGAACGGCTATATTGCCGGCAGATACCGGATCGGTATCACCTTCTACAGCACGGAGGACACTTATACGCAGCGGCTCTTTGAAAAGCAGGAGGGCTATGAGATCCCGGAGGATTTCCAGGGCATCTGGATCGAGGAGATTTCCGGAGACTGCTCGGTGGCAAGCACGGCGCTACGCACCGGGGATTTCATTTACGCCGTCAACGGCAAGGAGGTCTATGACTACGATTCCCTGTCCGTTGCGCTGGAGGGTCGTGGCCCCGGAGATACGGTGACTGCCAAGTGCCGCCGATACGGCAGCA
>NZ_FR894924.1:0-6874 GCF_000434255.1 Ruminococcus sp. CAG:379
ACAATCTCTGTGCAGTGTTGCTTTGCTTCTTGACAGCCCGTTAGAATTATGGTATAATGCAACAAATCCAGCAGGATAGAGTGGAGGGATTTTATGAAACTTCGCAGAAAGACTGCGGTTGTTATGGCTGCGGGAGCCGTTATGATGGCAAATGCTGCACCAGTTTTGACGGCGGCAGAGGTGAAAGAAATGCAAACGGGAGCACTTTCAGAGGAAACGGTTCAATTTTATTCATACTGGAAGGAAAAATATCTGGCGCAGGATCCCTATGTGACGGGAGATCCCCAGTATTATGTATTCTACGGGGAGAAAACCTACGCAGAAGCCGGCGCAGAGGTGGCGGTGACCGTTTCCGAAGCCCACGGCTATGGCATGCTCATTGCTGCGTCCATGGCGGAGCATGACGGCCAGGCGAAGGATATTTTCGACGGCATGTACCGTTATTACAAGGCGCATCCCAGCGGCATCGGCCCGAATCTGATGGCGTGGCAGCAGACGGACAACGGATCCGCCATTCAAAACAGCGCCGGTGCGGATTCCGCAACGGACGGGGATCTGGATATTGCCTATGCGCTGCTGATGGCGGATACGGTGTGGGGCAGTGACGGCGCCATCAACTACAAGCAGGCGGCGCTGGCTGTGATGAACGACATTATGACCTATGAGGTAAATCAGACCGACTGGGTGTTACAGCTGGGAGACTGGGCGCACAACACCAGGGAAGGGGATACCTACTACGCAGCCACCCGTTCCTCGGATTTTATCGTTCAGTACATGCCGGTGTTTGCGGAGGCTTCCGGGGATACGCGCTGGACAACCCTGTATGAGAGCACCTACCGGATCATCAACCAGATGGTGGACACCTACGGTACGGGCATTTTGCCGGATTTCATTGTCAAGGACAGCAACGGAAAATTTGTGCCGGCTTCAGCAAATTTGCTGGAAAGCGAGCATGACGGCAATTTTTATTACAATGCATGCCGGACGCCCTGGCGGATCAGCATGGATTATCTGGTGAATGGAAATGCGGATGCGCTGAAGTTCGCCAATGCCCTCAATGGATTTATTACCCGGAAAACCGGCGGCGATCCGGCGCAGATCATGGCAGGCTATACTCCGGCAGGGGAGGCGGTTTCCGACTGGAATGACCTTTGCTTTGATGCTCCCTTCCTGGTGGCAGCAGCCTGCGGCGGGTATGATACTTGGCATGACAGCCTCCGCAGTATGATCCTGGATTACGGGGAGGATGTGTACTTTGGCGACACCATCACCATGCTTTGTCTGATCGTAGACGACAACGCCTGGATCGTACCCGCTGGTGCTGACCAACCCGTTCGGGGGGATGTGAACCAGGATGGTGCATGCACAGTAGCAGATGTAATCGCATTGCAGAAATGGCTGCTGCACACGCCGGATGCTTCCCTCGCTGACTGGAAGGCAGGGGATCTGTGCCCGGATGGCAAGCTGAATGCAATGGATCTTTGCCTGTTAAAACGGGAACTTTTGAATCCTGCTTGATCATATGACAGAAACCAGCTCCATCGGATCCTCCGGTGGAGCTGGTTTTATGAAAGAAAGTATGAGAGATTGTCAGGTTATCGCTCCGGACAGGTTTTCTGGGGCATCAGCTTGGAGCTCCAGAGCTTCCGGATGCCGCACTTCCAGTACAGGATCATGCCGACCACAGCGCCCACCACAGCCTGTAAAATCTGATAGGGCAGCTTCAGCAGAGCGTATTCCGGTGTGCTGTAAATAAAGGCACGACCCAGGGAGTAGCCCACCACCATGATCACTGCGCCGATGGTGACACCGATGCCAGATGCCAGTACCGGGTGCTTTTTCAGTATGTAGTGGGAGCATACGGAGATGACAATGGCCTGAAGCCCATGGGTTGCCAGCGAAACAAACATGGGAGTTGGGTAGAAGAACAGATCCCCCAGAAAGGCGCCTACGCCTCCCACCATGAATGCTGCCAGCGGATCCAGAAGCATGGCGGCGGCGCAGATGATGATGTCATTCATATACAGATGGCCTCCGGGAACGGGTACGCCAAAGGAACTCATCACCACGTTCAGCGCCATGAACAGGGCAGTTACACATAGCCATAAGGCGGTTCTCTTTTTTGTGGATGTTGCTTGCATTTGAAATTCCTCCTTGCAAATTTGATGTTACTAGTGTATAATGATTTTTGATAATATACAATGGTCAGAAACGGAGAAAATAATATAGTCAGATGAAATATGTGATTCAAAAAGAAAACCGACCGGTGTACTTGCAGCTGTATAAGCTGATCCGGAACGATATCATAAACCAGGTGTACCCATACAACAGCCGATTGCCCTCCAAGCGGATGCTGGCGGAGGAACTTGGTATCAGCACCATTACCATTGAGCATGCATACGGACTGTTGTGCGATGAGGGGTATGCGGAGGCACGGGAACGGAGCGGCTATTTCGTGATCTTTCAGCCTTCGGATGGCTTTGCTGCATCCACGGCGGAGCCTGTATCGCTTGCCCATGAAAAACTGGATACATCTTCTTATCCGACCTTTTCTATATCCATATTGAGCAAAACCATGCGGAAGGTGTTAACAGATTACGGAGAAACGATTCTGGAGAAGTCACCCAACGCCGGAGGCATACAGCTGCGCAGTGCCATCCGGCAGTATCTGGCACGGAATCGGGGCATTCAGGTGGAAATCGGGCAAATTGTCATTGGTTCCGGTGCAGAATACCTGTACCGGCTGATTGTGGAGCTGCTGGGCAGAAGCCGGGTATACGGTATCGAATCCCCCTCTTATGACAAGATCGAGCAGATCTACCGGGCGGCGGATGTGGACTATGAGCTGCTGCCCCTATCTGCGGATGGCATTGACAGCGGCGCTCTGGCTGCCACCCGGGCGGATGTGCTGCATACCACGCCTTATCGGAGCTTTCCCACCGGCGTGACTGCCACCGCCTCTAAGCGGTATGAGTACATACGCTGGTCCGGACGTGGGGAAAGATTCATTGTGGAGTCGGATTATGGATCAGAGTTTTCTGTATCTTCCCAACCCATGGAAACCTTATTTGTGTTGTCCGATTTTGACAACGTGATTTATCTGAACACCTTTTCCCGAACCATCTCTCCCTCCATGCGAATCGGATATATGGTGCTCCCAAAACAGCTTGTTAATCAGTTCCAGGATAGACTGGGCTTTTATTCCTGTACGGTGCCCACATTTGACCAGCTAGTTCTGACGGAGCTGATCAACAACGGGGACTTTGAACGGCATATCAACCGGGTGAGACGGGCAAAGCGCAGGGAGCTGGAGCATGAAACATGATCCCTGGTAATGCCTCATAGGCTTTGCGCCGGATCACCTGCATCCCGCTCTTAGATGCCATCACAGCGCCGTTCCCTTTTCGGAACAAAAAAGCGGCTCGTGTCCGTATGCTCCAGTTCCAGCAGCCGGATTTTCTTATGGATGCCCCCGGCGTATCCGGTCAGACTGCCGTTGGTTCCTACTACCCGGTGGCAGGGGATGAGAATGGAGATCTCATTGTGTCCCACAGCGCCGCCCACTGCCTGGGCGGACATGCGGGCTATTCCCTGTTGCCTTGCAAGCTGCTGAGCGATTTCGCCATAGGTCACGGTTTGCCCATAGGGAATTTGCAAAAGAATGCTCCAAACAGCCTGCCGGAAGGAGGAACCAATGGGATGCAGGGGCGGCATGAAATCGGGTTCTTTGCCGGTGAAGTAAATATCCAGCCAGCGTTTGGTTTCCGAAAGGATTGGTGTTTCCTGCCGGATATGTTTCTGGGGCAAATTGTCGGCAAAATATTTTTCGCCCTCAAACCACAGACCGGTCAGTCCTGTTTCGTCCGCCGCCAGCAAAATGTCGCCCAGTGGTGAATCATATGGTTGAATAAAAGTCATTGTTTCCCTCCAAAAGGTCGGAATTCTTTTTCTGCATGGGCTATGCGCCTTTATTTTTTGGCTTGTAATCCCGCAGCTCCGGGATAGCACCGCCTGCTGCTGCCCATAAATATAAGCTTGCGACACTGCAATAGGGCGTGAATCGGCGACGGTATTTTTCAAACAGCTTCCGGTCAATGTTTCTGTGGTGATAAACCATGCGCAATCCGCGCTGGATTGCCAGGTCATCGAAGCTGAAAATATCAGGGCGCTGCATGCAAAACAGCAGGATCATCTCCGCCGTCCAGACGCCAATGCCCTTGAGGGTACACAGCGCCCGGATTGCGTCCGCATCCGTCATGTGCCACACAGCCTCCAGGTTGCAGGCACCGCTGCAAACTTTTTGAGCAAAATCCCTGATATACTCTGCCTTGCGGAACGTCATGCCCAAGGATTGCAGCTTTGGAGCACCGGCAGAGAGAATGGTTTCCGCATTCACCTTGCCCAGCGCTTCCTGCATCCGCAGCCAGATGGTCGCCTGGACCTTTGTGGAGATCTGCTGTCCAATTATGTGGTGGATCACAGAGGAGAACAGATCCGTATCGACCTCCCGATCAATATGCCCGATCCGGTCAATGACCTCGCAAAGCCGCCGATCCTTTTGCCGCAGGTAGGAAATCTCTCTTTCACCGTATGCAAAATACATGTGATGCACCTCCCGTTGATTCTGTGTAAGGTTATAGTATCATTTATTGCGTACATTCCCGAAACCGCAGGTATTCCAGAAATTTTTGAACAGCGGGCGTAATATGCTTTCGATCCTTCATTGCCAGTCCAATGCACCGATAATACGGTTCCTGCATTCTGCCAAGCTTTATTTGCGTATTTATCTGCTGGGATACCCCTTTTTACTGCTTTACGACTTTGGTTCTGCCATTCTGCGGGCACGGGGAGACAGTCGCTATCCCTTTCTGGCTCTTGTGGTGTCCGGTGCTGCCAATATAGGATTGAATCTGTTTTTTGTGATCGTGTTTCATATGGGGGTATCCGGCGTTGCTTTGGCGACGGACGTTTCCAATGGTCTTTCGGCATTCCTTGTGCTGATTCGTTTGAAAAAAGATGGACAGTTCCACTTGCGTTTCCAGAAGTCGCATGGTTTACTTCACTTTATAGGCGAAATTTTAAAAACGGGGATTCCGTCGGCTGTGCAGGGGGCAGTATTCTGTCTGGCAAACATTTTTGTGCAGGCATCGGTGAACCGCTTTGGGGCAACGGCGATTGCCGGAAGCACCATCGCTATGAATTTTGAATACGTTACTTACTACATTATCACGGCGTTTGGTCAGACGGCGACCACCTTTACCAGCCAGAACTATGCAGCGAAACAATATGCACGGTGCAGAACCATTCTTTGGTGCAGCCTGCTGCTGTCCACCGTTTGCAGTTCTATTCCGATTTTCTCCATAGTCCTGTTCCGTAACACTGTTTCCGGTTTCTTTTCAACGGATGCGGCAGTAATCGAAACTGCCGGGATATGGATCCTGTGTATTTTGCTGTTTGAGCCAATTTGTAATCTGTACGAAATTCCGGCAGGTGTCCTGCGCGGCAGTGGACATGCCATCTGCCCGGCTGTCAGCACGATGATCGGTACCTGTGCATTTCGTACCCTCTGGATCTGCACAGCGTTCCGGGCGTATCCATCGCTTCCGATGCTGTACCACGCATTTCCGCTTTCGTGGGTTGCAACAATTCTGCTGGTCAATATGGGTGGTGCGATCATTGCTTATCTGGGAAAGAGAAAAAGAGCAAATTGGATAGGTGATAAATAAGCCAAGCAGTACTCCCCGTCATATGAAGAAATATCATAATGAAAGAACAGGCAGAACGCCATGATAGAGGTTCTGCCTGTTCTTTTTCATAGCCCGCTGTATAGGTCTTTCATAATAGTTCTTGGGGAATTTCTTTATGCGTATCTGCCTATCATCCAGGGGTGTTTGTTTATCCAAGCTCCAGCATCCGGTCGATGCACGCACGAGCTTTACAGAGGGTCTCCTTGTCCAGATGGATCTCCTCCCCGCCGCCCTGTAACGCCCGGTATACATCCGGCAGACTGGTCAGCTTCATATTGGGGCAGATCAGATTCTTGGACAGGGGGTAGAACCGCTTGTCCGGACACTGATAGGACAGATGCTCCACGATGCTGACCTCCGTGCCGATGATGAAGGAGGATTCTGCCGACTGGGCTGCATGCTGCATGATGGCGGAGGTGGAGCCGATAAAGTCCGCCTGCTCCAGCACCTCCGGCATGCATTCCGGATGCACCAGTACGGCTGCACCCGGATGCTCCCTGCGGGCACGCTGCACATCCGCTGCATGCACCCTGGCGTGAATGGGACAGCCGCCGCTGAGCAGCTTGAATTCCTTGTCCGGCACCTGCTTTGCCACATAGTCTCCCAGGTTGCAGTCCGGGATAAAGAGGATGCGCTTGTCCGGCAGCTTCCGGCAGATATCCACCGCCGAGGAGGAGGTGACGCATACATCGCAAAGGGTTTTCAGCTCCGCTGTGGTGTTGATGTATGCCACTACGGTGTAATCCGGATACCGTTCCTTGACCTGCCGGATCAGTGCCTTGTCCATCTGCTCCGCCATGGGACATCCCGCCGCTCCGTTGGCAAGCAGCACCTGCTTTTTCGGGGACAGGATCTTTACCGTTTCCGCCATAAACCGGACGCCGCACAGCAGCATTCTGGACTGGGGGGCGCTTGCTGCTTTCAGGCTTAGCTGAAAGGAATCTCCGGTAAAGTCGGCGATCTCTAAAATCTCCCGTGCCTGGTAGCTGTGGGCAAGAATGCATACGTCCTGTTCCTGTTTGAGCCGCAGGATCTCCTCCTGCATCTGGTGTATTGTCAATGTTCTTCACTCCCGTGCCCGGTTGGGCTAAATCCTATCATTCTAATAGGTTTACTATATTATAGCA
>NZ_FR894924.1:6902-10990 GCF_000434255.1 Ruminococcus sp. CAG:379
CGTGGAATTGTCAAGGTATGCGCATTCAGTATGTGAGACGTCCAGTGAAAACATGCAGCAGAATGGATCCGGAAAATTTTTTTCAAAAGGGATTGACAAGGCGGAACCACCGTGCTATAATATACCCATAAAGCAGGTATGTTTATATGGTTTATGAGAAAAGGTCTGCACAAATCTGAAAGGGAGTATCTATTATGAAAGTGTATGAGCAAATCACAGATCTGATCGGTTCCACCCCCCTGGTAAAGCTGAAGAATTATTCCGCCAACCGGAAGCTGGAGGCTACCGTGTTGGCAAAGGTGGAATTCTTCAACCCCGCAGGCAGCGTCAAGGACAGAATTGCCAAGGCCATGCTGGATGACGCAGAGGCAAAGGGACTGCTGAAACCGGATTCCGTCATCATCGAGCCTACCAGTGGCAATACGGGCATCGGGCTTGCCTCCGTGGCAGCCTCCAGAGGCTACAAGACCATTCTTACCATGCCGGAAACCATGAGCGTGGAGCGCCGGAACCTGCTGAAGGCATACGGGGCACAGCTGGTGCTGACGGATGGGGCAAAGGGCATGAAGGGCGCCATTGAAAAGGCGCAGGAACTGGCTGCCCAGACACCCAACAGCTTTATTCCCAGTCAGTTTACCAATCCGGCAAATCCGGCGGCCCATCTTGCCACAACCGGCCCGGAGATCTGGAATGACACCGACGGGAAAGTGGATATTTTTGTAGCCGGCGTTGGCACCGGCGGCACCCTCAGCGGCGTGGGCGCTTACCTGAAGTCCCAGAACCCCGATGTAAAGGTGGTTGCGGTGGAGCCGGCAGGTTCTCCGGTGCTGTCCAAGGGCACAGCAGGCCCCCACAAGATCCAGGGCATCGGCGCAGGCTTCGTGCCGGAGACGCTGAACACCAAGATCTACGATGAGATCATCCCCGTGGAGAATGAGGACGCATTTGCCACTGGCAGAGCCATTGCCCATGAGGACGGCATTCTGGTGGGTATTTCCTCCGGCGCAGCGGTATTTGCCGCTACCCAGCTGGCACAGCGGCCGGAAAACAAGGGCAAGGTGATCGTTGCCCTGCTGCCGGATACCGGTGAGCGGTATCTGTCTACACCCATGTTTGCAGATTAATGATTCCCAGTTACTACGCACAGCAGCGGATCCTGCCGGAGAATGCTCCGGTCGGTCCGCTGTTTTTGTGTATAAGTGCCATTTATTTCGGATATGACTTGCTTTTCCCCGGCGAGCGTGGTATAATTTATAAGATAGGCGGAGTGCGCCCTTTTGAGGGTGGATGCTCCGACACTGACCGATGGGAGGAACGACATGCTCAGGAGTATGACAGGCTACGGCAGGGCGCAGCAGATCCTGGACGGAAAGGAGATCCTGGTGGAGATCCGGGCGGTGAATCACCGGTATTTTGAATTCTCGTCCCGGGTGCCCCGTGCATATATGTATCTGGACGAAAAGCTCAAGTCCCTGCTGCAGGGCAGGGTCGCCCGAGGCAAGACGGAGGTCTGCGTGACCATCAACCGGATCGACGGCAGCGATGCCAAAATCCAGGTGAACATGGGCACCGCTCAGGGCTATTTGCAGGCGCTGCGGGATGCAAACGAAACACTGCATCTGCAGGATGATCTGAAGCTGACGGATCTGATCCGGTTCCCGGAGATTTTTATTGTACAGAAGGCATTAGAGAATGAGGAAGCGGTCTGGGAGGAAATCAGACAGGTGGCGTCCGCCGCTCTGGATCGCTTTGTTACCATGCGGGAAGCAGAGGGCGCACGACTGAAAGCGGACATCAAGAGCAAGCTGGACGCCATCAGCGGCATGGTAGCTGTAGTGGAGGAAGCCTCCCCCCGGATGACGGAGCAATACCGGAACCGGCTGTATGCCAAGCTGGAGGAGCTGCTGGGCAGCAATGGCTTTGACCAGCAGCGCATTCTGACGGAGGCTGCGGTCTTTTCCGAAAAGGTTGCAGTGGACGAGGAAACTGTCCGGCTCCGCAGTCATATCCAGCAGTTCCATGCCTTGCTGGAGGATGAGGAGCCTGTTGGCAGAAAGCTGGACTTTCTGATCCAGGAAATGAACCGGGAGGTCAATACCATCGGTTCCAAGGCGCAGGAGCTGACCATCACCCAGACGGTGGTGAATCTGAAATCCGAGATCGAGAAGATCCGGGAACAGATCCAGAATATTGAATAGACAGGAGCGGATACAATGCAGCTGATCAACATCGGCTTTGGCAACATGGTTTCCAGCGCACGGCTGATCGCCATTGTCAGCCCGGAGTCTGCCCCCATCAAGCGGATCGTACAGGATGCCCGGGAGCAGGGCAGGCTGATTGATGCCACCTACGGCAGAAGGACCCGGGCGGTGATCGTCATGGACAGCGACCATGTGATCCTGTCCGCTGTGCAGCCGGAAACCGTTGCGGCACGGCTCAATGATAATGAGGAGGAACAGGCACAGGATGAAGAATAAGGGACTGCTGCTGGTAGTGTCCGCACCTTCGGGATGCGGCAAGGGCACCATTCTCGGGGAAATCCTGAAGGATGACAGCTTCTACTACTCCATTTCCGCCACCACACGGGCACCCCGTGAGGGAGAGCAGGACGGAGTGAACTACCATTTCATCACAAAAGAAGAATTTGAACAGCGTATCGCCCAGGGGGGTATGCTGGAATACGCCCAGTACTGCGGTAACTACTATGGCACGCCGAAAAAAGAGGTGGAGCAGATGCGGGATGCCGGCAGGGACGTGATCCTGGAGATCGAGGTTGAGGGCGCTATGAAGGTGCGGGCCCTTTGTCCGGATGCGGTGTTCCTGTTCATTGCACCCCCCTCGGTGGAGGAGCTGCGCCGTCGGCTCAACAAGCGGGGTACGGAGGCAGCGGAAGTGATCGAGGAAAGAGTGTCACAGGCATCCCGGGAGCTTTCCTATGCAAACCGGTACGATTATATCATTGTCAACGGGGAACTGGAAAAAGCCATCCAGGACTTCCGCACGGTGGTACGGGCAGAAAAACTGAGAACGAAAAACGGAAACAAGATAGATGAGGTGTTGAATCATGCTTAGACCGGCAATTTCACAGATTATTACCAAAAACGAAAGCGCATACTCCCTGGTGATCGGGGTTGCGAAGCGTGCAAGAGCCATTGCAGACGAACTGTACGAGCAGGGCATGACCCTGGAGGAAAAGCCCGTCAAGACCGCAGTGGAGGAGATCGCCAGCGGCAAGTACAAGATCGTAGAGCCGGAGTCCCTGGAGGAATAAGGCGTGGAACAGCCCTTGGTGCAGGCGGCTGCGGTTGCGGTCAGCGGCACCGCCTTTTCCTTTGACCGGCTGTTTGACTATCTGGTTCCTGCTTACCTGGAACAGTCCGCACAGCCGGGCTGCCGGGTGCTGGTGCCCTTCGGCAGAGGCAACCGGAAGCGGATCGGCATGATCCTGGTGCGGCATGAGATTCCGGCAGATCCCAAGCTCAAGCCCCTGCTGGCTGTGCCGGATCCGGAGCCGGTGCTGAACGGGGAAATGCTGGAGCTTTCCGACTGGCTGCACGAGCAGACCTTCTGTACCTATTATGACGCAGTCCGGTGTCTGCTGCCCTCCGGCATGAACCTGCGGGTGGAGGAGCATTTCTCCCTGTCCGATCAGGTGCCGGATGTGCCCCTGACGGAGGAGGAAGCGCATCTGCTCCGGTTTCTGCGGATGGCAAAATCCCGGCGGGAGCTGGATGCCATGCTGGATGTGTCCGTCAATCCGGATAAGCAGGAGCTGATCCACAGTCTTTTGCAAAAGGGCTGTATTCAGCAAACCGATCGGCTAGCCCAGGCGGTGGGGGATAAGTACATTCAGATGATCCGCCTGTCGGATGCATACCTTACAGGGCAGAACCGGCATCAGCCCACCCCCAAGCAGCGGCAGGTGCTGGCGCTGCTGGAGGAAAACGGCCCGGTTGCCGTCCGGGAGGCATGCTATCTGTGCGGTGTGACTCCGGCAGTGGTGAAAACCCTGCTGAAGCATGGACTGGTGGAGCAGTACGATATGGAGCAGCTCCGTCCGGTGCAAAGTGGACCGGAGCAGCGGCGGG
>NZ_FR894924.1:10995-16559 GCF_000434255.1 Ruminococcus sp. CAG:379
GGACCGGAGCAGCGGCGGGATCCGTCCCAGATCCGGCTCAGTGACCAGCAGCAGAAGGTGTATGATACGGTGGCAGCCCAGATCCACAGCAGGATCCCCAAGGTATTCCTGCTGCATGGAGTCACCGGCAGCGGCAAGACCGCTGTGTTTGAAGCCCTCATTGCCCACACACTGTCCCTGGGGCGGCAGGCCATGCTGCTGATCCCGGAGATAGCTTTGACGCCCCAGATCGTGTCCCGGTTCCAGCAGCTGTTCGGGGATGGGGTGGCAGTGATCCACAGCAATCTGTCCCTGGGGCAGCGGATGGACGAATACAAGCGGATCCGCCGGGGGGAGGCACGGATCGTGATCGGTACCCGGAGCGCCGTATTCGCCCCTTTGTCGGATATGGGGCTGATTATCCTGGATGAGGAAGGGGAGCGCTCCTACAAATCCGACAATGCCCCCCGGTATCATGCAGCGGATGTGGCAAAGCATCGGTGCAGAACCCACGGAGCTTCCGTGCTGCTGGCGTCCGCCACCCCTTCCCTGGAAAGCTACTATTACGCCCAGCGGGGGCTGTATCAGCTGCTGGAAATGCCGGAGCGATACGGCAATGCAGTGCTGCCCACGGTGGACATTGTGGACATGAACCAGGAACGGGCACAGGGCAACGGCAGTGAATTCAGCAATCTGCTCACCCAGCAGCTACAGCAGAATCTGGCTGCCGGGGAGCAGAGCCTGCTGTTGCTGAACCGGCGTGGGTATCACACCATCATTGCATGCTGCGACTGCAATACTCCGGTGGAATGCCCCAATTGCAGCGTGCCTCTGACCTATCACCGGGCAAACGACAGCCTTATGTGTCACTACTGCGGCTATTGCGCCCCTCCGGTGCAGGAATGTCCCAACTGCAAAAGCACCCATCTGAAGCAGATGGGCTTTGGCACCCAGAAGCTGGAGGAAGCCCTGGGGGAGATCGTGCCCGGTGCCCGGATCCTGCGAATGGATGCGGACACCACCTTTTCCCGGATGGCATACGAGGAAAAATTCCGTGCCTTCGGCAGGGGGGAGTACGATATCATGGTGGGCACCCAGATGATCGGCAAGGGACTGGATTTCCCCAACGTGACTCTGGTCGGGGTGCTGTCCATTGACAAGGCACTGTTTGCCGGGGATTTCCGCAGCTATGAGCGTACCTTCTCCCTCATCACCCAGGTGGTGGGCAGAGGCGGGCGGGGCGGCAAGCAGGGAAGAGCCATTCTGCAAAGCTTTCTGCCGGATCATTATGTATTGAATCTGGCGGCAAAGCAGGATTACGGGGCATTCTACCGGGAGGAGATCGCCCTGCGGAAGGCGTTGATGTTTCCGCCCATCTGTGATATCTGCGTGATTGGTCTGTCCTCTGAGTTGGAAAAGCAGGTGCAGCTTGCGGCGGATACCATGCTCCGGATGATGCGGGATAAGATCGCCGCCGAACATATTTCCATGCCTCTGCGGGTGCTGGGGCCTGTCCGGTGTACCTATGGAAAGCTGAACGGAAAATACCGGTACCGGATCATTTTAAAATGCAAGAACAACGCCGCATTCCGGCAGTTCATCCGGCAGCTGCTGTGCAGCACCGGCTCTTATAAGGAATTTGCCCGTGTCCGGGTATTCGCCGATATGAACGGAGACATCGGCGTATAAGGAAGGAGAACGTAATGGCTATTCGTAACATTGTAACAAGTGAGGATCCGATTTTAAGCAAGCCCTGCCGCACGGTGGAGGAATTTGACGACAAGCTGGGACAGCTGATCGATGATATGTTTGAGACCCTGGAAAAAGCAAAGGGTCTGGGACTGGCTGCACCCCAGGTTGGCATCCTCAAGCGTGTATTCGTAATGGACGTGGGAGACGGCAGGGTAGAGGCTGTGAACCCAGTGATCCTGAAGGAAAGCGGCAAGCAGCGGGACGTGGAGGGCTGTCTGTCCTGCCCCAACCAGTGGGGATATGTAACAAGACCCAACAAGTGCAGGCTCCGTGCCTATGACCGGCATGGGAAGGAATTTACCATGGACCTGAAGGAGCTGGGGTGCCGGTGTGCATGCCACGAAACGGATCATCTGGACGGATTGTTGTTTACCCGTCTGGTGGATGAATTCGTACAGATGGAAGACGCATAAATCAGAATGTGACAGGAGGAACCGGAATGAGGGACAAGCTGAATATTGTGTTTATGGGAACGCCGGATTTTTCCGTGCCCTGCCTGCATGCTCTGGCAAAAAGCGGACACCGGGTACAGGCGGTATTCACCCAGCCGGACAAGCCCAAGGGGCGGGGCTATAAGCTGATTCCCACCCCGGTGAAGGCAGCTGCCCAGGCATACGGCATTCCCGTGTACCAACCCCTGTCCCTGCGGAAGGGGGAGGATGCGGCACAAGCGCTGGAGACGTTACGGGCACTGCAACCGGATTTGATCGTGGTGGTGGCTTACGGGCAGATCCTGCCGGTGGAGGTGCTGGAGCTTCCGGCGTTTGGCTGTGTGAATATCCATGCATCTCTGCTTCCGAAATATCGGGGAGCCGCCCCCATTCAGTGGTGTATCCTCAACGGAGAAACGGAAACCGGCGTCACCTCCATGCAGATGGCGCAGGGGCTGGATACGGGGGACATGCTGCTGGCGGAATCCCTGTCCATCGGGGAGGAGGAAACCAGTGGTCAGCTCCATGACCGGCTGTCGGAGCTTGGGGCAAAGGTGCTGCTGGAAACAGTAGCGGGCATCTGCCAGGGAACCCTGACGCCGGTGCCCCAGGATGACGCTTTGTCCTGCTACGCTTCCATGATCCGCAAGGATATGAGCCGGATCGATTTTACAAAGCCCGCCCGGGAGATTCACAATCTGATCCGGGGTATTACCGGTTTTGCATTTCTTGGGGGCAAGCGGCATAAACTATTACGGTCAGCCTTGTCCGAGCGGACAGCAGATCCGGCGCTGGCAGGCACCATTGTAGACGCCAAAGATCTGACCATCGCATGCGGAGACGGACATTGCATCCGGATCCTGGAGCTGCAGGCCGAGGGGGGCAAACGGCTGAAGACAGAGGATTTTTTGCGGGGGAATTCCATCAAAAATGGGATGAAATTCGAAACGGAGGTTCTTTGATATGCCCTTTATGTATTATGGATACGGCTTTGTGCTGATTGGTTTTCTCATAGCGCTGCTTGCACAGTGGAATGTGAAATCCACTTATAGTAGGTATAAGAAGATCCACAATTCCCGGGGGATCACCGGGGCTATGGCTGCCCGGCAGATCCTGGATCAGAACGGATTGTATCACGTCCGCATCGAATCGGTCAGCGGCGAACTGACGGATCATTTTGACCCTCGAACCAATGTGGTGCGCCTGTCGGATGGGGTGTATAACAGCACCTCCGTTGCAGCGGTGGGGGTTGCCGCCCATGAGGTGGGACATGCCATCCAGTATGCCCAGGAGTACGCACCCATGCGACTCCGTGCTGCCATCATTCCTGCCACCCAGATCGGCTCTACCCTGTCCTATCCTCTGGTGGTGCTGGGTGTGATTTTTCAGGCACTTCCATTGATAGATCTGGGTATTCTGCTGTTCTCTCTGGTGGTACTGTTCCAACTGGTGACTCTGCCAGTGGAATTCAACGCAAGCCGCCGTGCCCTGAACACCCTGGAATCCAGTCATATTCTGGACAGCAATGAGGTATCACAGTCCGGCAAGGTGCTGACTGCGGCGGCGCTGACTTATGTGGCAGCCCTGGCAACCGCACTGCTGAACCTGCTGCGGCTAATCGCCATCCGGGGGAATCGTGACTGATGGGCGCTGAACTTGTATTCTGCGTTCGGCTTCTGGACAAGACCTTCGGGGCACAGGGCTATTCCAACATTGCTCTGGATCGGGCACTGCGGGATTCGGATCTGAACCCCCAGCAGAAAAGCCGGGTGTCCGCCCTGTATTACGGAGTGATCGAGCGGCTGCCGGAGTTGGACTATGTGCTGTCCCGGTACAGCAAAAAGCCCCCGGAAAAGCTGGATCCCACCGTGCGGAATCTGCTGCGCTGCGGTGTTTATCAGCTGGCGCATATGCGGATCCCGGACAATGCGGCAGTGAATGAGTGTGTAAACGCATGCAAAAAGCTCCGGTATACCAGCGCATCCGGCTTTGTAAATGCGGTGCTCCGGGGCTTTGTCCGGGACGGAAAGCAGATTCCGGCGCCAAAGGATCCTGCGCTCCGTCGTCAGGTGCAGTACTGTGCGCCGGATTGGCTCATAAAACAGCTTTCCTCTGAATACGGGGAATCGGTGATGGACGCTCTGCTGACGGATGCACTGGGGCGGCCCCCGGTGACTCTGCGGCGGAACCCTCTGGCAGGGGATGAGCCTGCCTTCCTCCGTGCCATGGGGGAAATCTCCGTGGAGAAGCATCCTCTTCTGCCGGACTGCTACAGGGTGCAGGGGGGCGATGTGACCCGGACGGATGCCTTTGCCCAGGGCATGTTCCATGTGCAGGATCTGGCATCCCAGCTATGCTGTCTGGCGCTGGATCCCCAGCCTGGTGATACGGTGCTGGATCTTTGCGCAGCACCTGGGGGAAAGAGTTTTACCCTGGCGGAGCTGATGGAGGATCGGGGGCAGCTGTATGCCTTTGATCTGCATACCAACCGGGTGAAGCTGATCGCCCAGGGGGCACAACGGCTGCATTTGCAGTGTGTGCATGCCCAGACCGGGGATGCATCCATACATAACCCGGAGCTGCCCCAGGCGGACCGGGTGCTGTGCGATGTGCCCTGTTCCGGGCTTGGGGTGATCCGCCGCAAGCCGGAGATCAAGTATAAGGATCCGGCGGTCTTTGCCGGACTTCCTCCGGTGCAGGCGAAGATTCTGGAAAACGCTGCCCGTTATGTAAAGCCCGGCGGGTATCTGGTGTATTCCACCTGCACCCTGTCCCGGGCGGAGAACGATGGGGTGGTGGACGGATTTTTGCAGCAGCATCCGGAATTTGAGGGAGTCTCCTTTCTGGAAACTCTGGGGGAGCCTTTTGGCAATTGGAAGGTGACGCTGCATCCGGGCTGCTTTGGCAGTGACGGGTTTTTCATGGCAAAGCTGAAGCGAGCGAGGTGATACAGTGACCAAAACGGATATTTTATCCCTGTCCTTCGGGGAATTGTCGGACTGGCTGGCAGAAGCCGGCGAACCGAAATTCCGGGCAAAGCAGATTTTTACCTGGCTTCACAGCCGAAAGGCAACGGATTTTTCAGAAATGACGGATTTGTCACTGTCGCTTCGCACAAAATTATCTGATTCTTTTTGTATAAATCGACTAATTGTCGTAAAAAGGCTTGAATCCGCTATTGATAATACGGTAAAATATCTGTATGGGCTTTCTGACGGATCCCTGATCGAATCCGTGCTGATGGCATACAAGCACGGGGACAGTCTTTGCGTATCCACCCAGGTGGGCTGCAAGATGGGGTGTAACTTTTGCGCCTCCACCATTGCAGGCTTTGTGCGGAATCTGACCCCCGGCGAAATGCTGGGACAGATCTACGAAGCGGAGCGGGACAGCGGCAGGACG
>NZ_FR894924.1:16577-44259 GCF_000434255.1 Ruminococcus sp. CAG:379
GGCAGGACGGTATCCAGTCTGGTGCTGATGGGCATCGGAGAGCCTTTGGACAATTACGACAATGTGCTGAAATTTCTGCGGCTACTTTCTGCCCCCCAGGGGCGGGGCATGAGCCTGCGGCATGTGACCCTTTCCACCTGCGGTCTGGTTCCTATGATCGACCGGCTTGCGGAGGAGGGACTTGGACTGACCCTGTCAGTGTCTCTGCATGCGGCGGACGATGCCAGCCGGAGCCGGATCATGCCGGTGAACCGGAAATATTCCATTGCGGAGCTGCTGGGTGCCTGTCGTCGGTATTTTGCCACCACCGGCAGACGGATCACCTTTGAGTATGCAGTGATTGATGGGGTCAACGGCACCAGGGAACAAGCCAGGCTGCTGGCGAAACAGCTGGAGGGGCTGCCCTGTCATATCAACCTGATCCCGGTCAATCCCGTCCGGGAGCGGAATTATCACACAAAACGGGATACGGTCTACAGCTTTCAGCAGATGCTGGAACAGGAGGGACTCAACGCCACAGTGCGGCGGACTTTGGGCAGCGACATCAACGCCGCCTGCGGACAGCTGCGCCGGGAGGCACAAAGGGAACGGGGTGAGGATATTGCGGATTCAGACAGCAACGGATGTAGGAATGGTTCGGGATGAAAACCAGGATCGGGTAGAAACCCTCCAACTGGAGGACGGGGTGCTGGCGGTTGTCTGTGACGGCATGGGCGGCGAACGCTCCGGCGGAGAGGCAAGCCGGCTTGCCATAGGCGAAGCTGTTTCCCATTTCAAGGAGGGCTATCACGCCGGCATGAACGGCTCGGAGATCAAGCAGCTGCTCTGTGCCTCCATATCCGCAGCCAATTCCGTTGTATATACAAAATCAAAGCTGGATTACAAGAACTTCGGCATGGGCACCACATGCGTCATGGCGTATGTGGATGATACCATGCTGCATGTGGCAAATGTAGGGGATTCCCGGGCATATCTTCTGCAGGGACTTGCACCCCTGGAGCAGCTGACGGTGGATCACACCGTGGTGCAGATGCTTCTGGCACAGGGCAAGATCACCCGGGAGGAAATGAAATCCCACCCCCAGCGGAATATGCTGACCCGTGCCATTGGCGTGGAACGCACAGTGAAGCCGGATTACTTTGAACAGACCCACGATTCCCGGTTTCTGGTGCTGCTTTGCTCGGATGGTCTGTCCAGCTATTGCAGCAAGGATGAAATCACACAGGCGCTCCGTGAGCAGTCCTTTGAGACGGTTTGCGGACACCTTGTAGATATGGCAAACCAAAAGGGTGGACGGGACAACATCACCCTGGCAATCATCTCAGATTGAGTAGGAGAGAAGTAGATGGATAAGAACATTGGTAAGAAGCTGGACGGCCGGTATGAAATTACGGAGCTGATCGGCGTCGGCGGCATGGCGGACGTGTACAAGGCCACTGACGTGGTGGATCACAAAACCGTAGCGGTCAAGATCCTCAAAAAGGAATTTGCAGAGAACGAGGAATTCCTCCGCAGGTTCCGGAACGAATCCAAAGCCATTGCAGTGCTGTCCCATCCGAATATCGTCAAGATCTACGATGTGGGATTCTCTGACAAGATCCAGTACATTGTAATGGAGTACATTGACGGGATCACCCTGAAGGAGTACATGGAGAACGAAAAGGTGCTCAGCTGGAAGGATTCCGTACACTTTGTTCTGCAGATCCTCCGGGCACTGCAGCATGCTCACAGCAGAGGGATCGTACACCGGGATATCAAGCCTCAGAATATTATGATGTTCCCGGACGGCACCATTAAGGTCATGGACTTCGGCATTGCCAAGTTCGCCCGGGAGCAGGGCAAGACCGCAACGGATCAGGCCATCGGGACAGTGCATTATATCAGCCCGGAGCAGGCTCGCGGCGACGTGACCGATGCCAAGAGCGATGTATACTCTGTGGGCGTGATGCTCTATGAGATGCTGACCGGGAAAAAGCCTTTTGATACGGACAATCCGGTGACCATTGCGGTGATGCATATGCAGGCAAAGGCAGAGCGTCCCCGGAACATCAATCCGGACATTCCCATCGGTCTGGAGGAGATCATCCTGCATGCCATGGTGAAGGATCCGGCGCACCGGTATCAGACTGCCCAGGAAATGATCCGGGATATCGAGCAGTTCAAGGAAAACCCGGACATTGTGTTCGGCTATCATGATGACGATGACGAGGAGGATGCCCAGACCTCGGATTCTCCTACCCGGTTCTTCCAGGCTGTGACCCCGGCAACGGCGGAAATTCCGGCTATGCGGGAGGGCAGAGACGACCAGGAGGATTACGAGGAGTCCGATGAGGACGAATACGACGATGAGGATGAGGAAGAAGAGGAGCGCCGCTCCCTGTTTGTGCCCATTCTCACCGGCGTTACCATTGCAGTGATCGTGGCTGCGGTGATTTTGGTCACCTACCTGATCGTAGGCTGGCTCAACGGCGACAATCAGGGAGACAAAAAGGAATTTGCAATGCCGAATCTGGTGGGCACCAACTACCAGGAGGCAGTGGATGCCTGGAAGGGCAAGCTGGATCTGAAGGTGACCGCCAGCGAATACTCCGAGTACGACAAGGACGTGATCTTCTACCAGAGCATTCCGGAAAATGATCCCATTGCCCTGAACAGCGTTGTGGAGATCAAGGTGAGCCTTGGCAATAACACCATCGACGTGCCGGATGTGATCGGCTGGACGGAAACGCTTGCCACAAAGACCCTGTCCAACCAGGGATTGACGGTGGAGGTCAAGAAGGCGGCCAGCGATACAGTGGAAAAGGGACTGGTTTGTGAGACCGTGCCTGCCGCCGGGGAGGCCATTGCGCCCAATTCCAAGATTCTGGTTTATATCAGTATGGGCCCCAACGCTTCTACGGTGGAGGTTCCCAACTTTACAAGCAAAACCCTGGAGGAAGCAAAGCTGGACGCTGAGGTCATGAAGCTTGAGCTTCAGGTAACAGAGGTGGATTCCAGCGAACCCAAGGGGCAGATCATTTTCCAGAGCATCAATGCAGGAGAGCAGGTTGTGACCGGCACCGTGATCGAGGTCAAGGTCAGCAACGGTGTTGCACCGGTGAATACCTGCAATGTCACATTTGCACTGCCGGAGAACGTACACGGCTCCTTCTATTTCACCTTCTATGACGGGGGCTCCGTGTTCTTCACAAGCCCTGTGATTAACGCAGAATACACGTCCGGCTCTGCAAGCGTTCCCCTGGAGGGCTCCGGCAAGAAGGAACTGATCGTTTCTGTGACCAATTCCTCCAACAAGGAAACTGCCCGGGTAGGCACCTATCTGGTGGATTTTGACAAGAAGACGGCAAGCGCAAAGAGCGATGTGAACGTGCATGCGGCATTCAAGAGTATCGGTGCCATTGCAGCACAGACCGAGCCGCCGGTTGTGACTACACATCCGCCNNNCCGGTTGTGACTACACATCCGCCGGTACAGCATACCACTAAGCCGGCACCGACCCATACCACGGCAGAACCGCCCCAGCCTACGGAGCCTGCTCAGGAAACAGAACCGGTGGGGGATCCGAATGCAGACCAGGATTGATCCCATGCAGACAGGATCCGTACTGACCGGAACGATTATCAAAGCAATCGGGGGACTCTATACTGTAGAGTCCCCCTCCGGCGTTTTTGACTTTCGTGCCCGGGGCATCTTCCGGAACCGGGGGCAGTCCCCCATGGTGGGGGATCGGGTTCAGGTGAAAAACGGGGTCATCGATCAGCTGCTGCCCCGGAAAAACAACTTGATCCGGCCGCCCCTTGCAAATCTGGATCAGCTGCTGTTTGTGGTATCCATGTACAAGCCGGCACCGAATCTGCTGCTGCTGGATAAGTTTATCGCCATTGCGGAGTACAAGCAGATCACCCCTATTCTGGTGGTGACCAAGGCGGATCTGGAGGATCCGGCTCCTTTGGTGGAGATCTATCAGAAGGCAGGAATCCCGGTATATGTGGTGGAGTATGCAATCCCCCGCACGGTGGATGCGGTTGCCGCATGTCTGAGTGGAAAGGTCAGCGCCTTTACGGGCAATTCCGGCGCAGGGAAATCCACCCTGCTGAACGCCATTGACGCATCCTTGCAGCTGGAAACCGGCAGCATCAGCGAAAAGCTGGGACGGGGACGGCATACCACCCGGCATGCCCAGCTGTACCCGGTGCAGGGCGGGGGCTATGTAGCGGATACGCCAGGCTTTTCCACCTTTGAAACCAACCAGTACGATATTATCCGCAAGGAGGAGCTTGCCGGCTGCTTCCGGGAATTTGTACCCTATCTGGGACAGTGCCGGTTTCAGGATTGCTCCCATACAGCAGAGCGGAACTGTGCCCTGCGGCAGGCCGTGGAGGATGGGGAGATTCCCCGGAGCCGGTATGAAAGCTACTGCCGCATGTTTGAGGAGGCAAAGGGACTGAAGGAATGGGAATTGAAAAAGAATTGACCTGTTATATTTTCGCCGGGGCACCTATGGAGTTCCTGCCCCCCGTTTCCCCGGAGCCGGGAGATCTGATCCTCTGCGCCGATGGAGGATACCGATATGCAAAGGCGCTGGGGCTGAAGCCGGATTATCTGGTAGGGGATTTTGATACCCTGCCGGAGGGGGAGATCCCCCAGGACAGTCAGATCCGGCGGCATCCGATACAAAAGGATGATACGGACACCATGCTGGCGGTGAAGCTTGGATTGTCCCTGGGCTTCCGGCGGTTCGTGCTGTACGGTGCCATCGGGGGACGGCTGGATCATACCATTGCCAATGTCCAGACGCTTTTGTTCCTGTATGCCAGAGGGGCGGAAGGCGTTCTGATTGGGGAGCGAAACGAAGCCATGCTGCATCCGCCCGGCAGACGGGTCTATCCGGCACGCCCTGACAGCTATTTTTCCGTGTTCGCCTTGACGACCGCCTGTAAAGGCGTGTGCCTGGAGGGGGTGGAGTATCCCTTGCAGGATGCGGAATTGACTGCGGATTTCCCCCTGGGTGTCAGCAATCATATTACCGGAGAGCAGGCAACGGTGACCCTTGCAGAGGGGATGCTTCTGCTGGTATTCTCACAGGACAGGCACCAATCCGGCGGCAGGGCATAAGCTACAGCATAAGGAGCTGCCGCTCCGGATTACACAGGAGGGATCAGCATGAAAATTGTTGTAGTCAAGAGTCCCCGGTTTTTGTCCGGCATTCTCTGTGCCATCTTCCACATCAAGCGGGAACCGGTGGAGGAAGTGTAAACCAGGCGCCTGTGCAGCTGCACAGGCGCTTTTGCATACCCAGTGTGGGATGCGCATATGCTCATACAGACGGGAGGGATCTGTATGAAGGAAACCCAATGGGAGCGGGCGGAGGACTGTCCGGAGGATGCATTGGAACAGGCAAGACAGCAGGAGGATGCCCTGTTTGCCCAGGCTCTGGAAAAGCAGCAGCGAAAGGCGGAGGCACCTTACAGTGATATCATCGTGACCCAGTGCATGCTCTGTGTGGGGCTGTGCCTGGTGGTGCTGATCTGGAATTATTTTGCTCCGGAGGCTGCGCTGCACTGGCTTGCTTACTGCCGGGAACAGCTGCACCAGCTGTGGAGGCCGGAATTACTGGAGCCATTCCTGCGGCTGGATCTGCCGGTGTATGCTTAGCTTCCGGCTGCGTGGAGTCCGGGTCATCATCTGCTTTGGTTTTGCAGCTGTGTGGGCGCTGTTCTGTCTGATCCGGGCGGAGCTGGCACTGCCCTTACTGCTGGCATCCTTGATACACGAGCTGGGACATGCTGCCGCCATGTGTGCCTGCGGTCAGAAGCTGGCAGTGCTGCGGTTCTGGGGCGGAGGCATTCTCATGATCCCACGCCGCAGCAGAATGCTGACCCGGCGGCAGGAGATCTTGATTCTTTTGAGCGGCCCCGGGGTGAACCTGGCTGTGGGATGGGTGCTGTGGCTGACCGGTTCCTCCCTTGCCTGGCTGCATGTGGGACTGGGACTATGGAATTTGCTGCCCTACCGGAACCTGGACGGGGGAGCAGTGCTCCGATGCCTGTTCCCCGGCATCCGGGCACAGGCGCTGCTGACCTGGCTGGTGTGTGCAGGTACGTTTGTTCTGGCTGGTGCATGCTTGGCAGCCGGGGTGCGGAATGTGCAGCTGTATGCCATGCTGGGCTATCTGTTCCTGTGGGAACTGCCCCTTGCACAAACGGAAAGAATATAGTACAATGGATGTATCAAACCATATTGAGGAGCATTCCATGCTAAAAGAAAAGATTGAAAAATACCTGCTGTCCGTGCAGAAGCCTGCCCGGTATATCGGCGGCGAAGCCGGGAGCATTTATAAAGACAAATCTAAGGTGGATGTGCGGTTTGCGTTCTGCTTTCCGGACTGCTATGACATCGGCATGAGCCATCTGGGGATGAAGATCCTCTACGCTCTGACCAATCAGAGAGAAAATTACTGGTGTGAACGGGTGTTTGCCCCCTGGCCGGATTTTGAACAGATCATGCGGGAGCATGACATTCCCCTGTATGGGTTGGAAAGCCTGGAGCCCATCCGGGACTTTGATTTCATCGGCTTTACCCTCCAGTACGAGCTGTCCTACACCAATATTTTAAATATGCTGGATCTGGCAGGTGTACCGGTGTACGCAAAGGACCGTGGCACAGCGATTGCTCCACTGGTAGTGGCAGGAGGCCTCTGTGCCTGCAATCCGGAGCCTTTGGCGGATTTCTTCGACCTGTTCATTCTGGGAGAGGGGGAGGAAGTCAACCTGGAGCTGATGGATCTGTATTACCGGATGCGGCAGGAGGGGGCGGATCGACAGGCGTTCCTCCGGGCGGCTGCCAGGATAGAGGGGATCTATGTGCCCTCTCTGTACGAAGTGACCTATCACCCGGACGGAACCATCCAGGCAGTGACTCCAAAGGATGGGGCGCCGGCGACGGTGAAGAAGCGGATCATCCGGGATTTTGACAAGGTGTTCTACCCGGATAATTTTGTGGTGCCCTTTACGGAGATCGTCCAGGATCGGGTGTCCGTGGAGGTGCTACGGGGCTGCATCCGGGGCTGCCGGTTCTGCCAGGCAGGGTTTCTGTATCGTCCATTCCGGGAAAAGTCGGCGGAAACCGTGTATGGGGAAAGTAAGGCTCTGTGCGAGAATACAGGCTATGACGAGGTGTCCTTGTCCTCCCTGAGCACCAGCGATCACTCCCAGATCGACCCCATGCTGCGAAAGCTGCTGACCTATACGGAGGAAGAAAAAATCAATCTGTCCCTGCCCTCGCTGCGGATTGACAACTTCTCGGAGGAGTTGATGAACCAGATCAAACGGGTGCGCAAAAGCGGACTGACCTTTGCGCCGGAGGCAGGTACCCAGCGGATGCGGGACGTAATCAACAAGAATGTGACCGAGGAGGAGGTCATGAAAACCTGCCGGATCGCATTCGAGGGGGGCTACGATACGGTGAAGCTGTATTTCATGATGGGACTGCCTACGGAAACCGATGCGGATATTGTGGGTATTGCCCAGCTTGCCCAAAAGGTGGTGGATCTGTTCTATGAAAATCCCCACCGACCCAAGGGAAAGAATGTACAGGTGTCCATCAGCACCGCCACCTTTGTGCCAAAGCCCTTTACCCCCTTTGAGTTCGAGCCACAAGCCACCCATGCCCAGATCGAGCATAAGCAGCAGGTGCTGCGAGATGCCATCCGGAGCAAAAAGATCCGTGCCGCCCTGCATCAGTCTGATGCCAGTCTGCTGGAGGCGGCACTTGCCCGGGGAGACCGGCGGCTCAGTGAAGTGCTGTACCGGGCATGGAGGAAGGGAAGCACCTTTGACAGCTGGGGAGAGCGGTTCGACTACAGCCGCTGGCAGGAGGCATTCCGGGAGGCAGGGCTGGATCCGGCGTTTTACGCCAATCGTACCCGGTCTTATGATGAGGTGTTCCCCTGGGATCACCTGGATTATTATGTGTCCAAGGACTTTTTCATCCGGGAGAATCAACGTGCCCATCAGTCTCTGACCACGCCCAACTGCCGGCTGCAATGTGCCGGCTGCGGTGTAAATCAAAAGGTAGGAGGTGCTTGCTTTGCTGAAGATCCGAACGGTGTATGAAAAACGTGACCGGGCGAAGTATATCTCCCACCTGGATCTGAACCGGTGCATGCAGCGTGCCTTCCGCCGGGCGAAGCTTCCCATCTGGTATTCGGAGGGGTTCAATCCACGGCTATATCTCATGTTTCCACTGGCACTGTCCCTGGGCTTTGAAAGCGTGTGCGAGATTATGGATTTCAACCTGCGGGAGCTGGTGCCCTTTGCGGAACTGCAGGATCGGCTGAACGCTGTGTTGCCAGAAGGACTGCGGATCCGGCATGCGGCAGAACCGGTAAAAAAGCATACGGAAATCGGCTTTGCGGACTATTTGCTGGAGCTGGAAGCCTGGGAGGGATTTTCGGCAGCTTGGGACGGGTTTCTTGCCCGGGAATCCATTCTGATCCAGCGTACCAATAAGCGCAAGCAGCTGGTGCAGACGGAGATCCGTCCCCAGATCCAGTGCCTGTCCTGTCAGCAGGATGGGACACAGGTGCAGCTGGGGCTGCGGCTGCCGGCAGGGGCGCAAACCAATCTGAACCCTACGGCGGTGCTGGATGCCATGCAGGAACTGGAGCCGGGAACGGACTTTTCTGTGAACCGGGTACTGCGGGAAAAAATAATTTGCCATGACGGCACAGTTTTTTTCTGAAAACCCCTTGCACTTTTTGCAGAGCTGTGATATAATAGTAAAGCATTTGAAGTCCGCTGCGGGTTTCCGCAGTGAGAGTTAGTGCCATACAAATGACATTAAGTCGGATGGTCCGCTGCCTGGCAGGTTTCTGCCCGTACTGCCCATGCGGCAGGCGTTTCCGGAGCAGAATGCTCCCACGTCAAGGACAGGCAAGAACATTCGGAAAAAACAGGAGGAAAAACCATGGATGCACTGAAACTCATCAGCAATGACAGCATCAAGGCAGATGCGCCGGAACTGCACATCGGTGATACCGTAAAGGTACACGTTCGGATCAAGGAAGGCGACAAGAGCCGTATTCAGGTATTTGAGGGTACTGTGATTGCAAAGAAGCACGGTGGAATCAGCGAGACCTTTACCGTTCGCCGGGTAGCACACGGCTGCGGTATTGAGCGTGTATTCCCGCTTCACTCACCTGTTGTAGAAAAGGTTGAACTGGTTCGCAGCGGTAAGGTTCGCAGAGCGAAGCTGTACTATCTGCGTGATCGTGTCGGCAAGGCTGCAAAGGTAAAAGAGCAGATTCGCTAAGAGATGGTTTGTGCATGTGCGGAGCAGGTTCCTGCTTCGCATGTCACTTGCATCGAATGCGGAAGAAGGGGGACGTTACGTCCCTTTTTTGCTATCAGGATATTGCCGGGAACGGCTTTCAGAAAGGATCGGGTTGCAGCATGGAGAACGAATCTCTGGATACAAGCAAGGAAGAAACAAAAGAAGTACAGCAGCCTGCTGCGCCGGAGGAATCCGGAAAGCAGGAGGATTGGAAATCCCCGGTCAAGTCCCTGGTCAATGACCTTCTGGACATTGCAGAATCCGTCATTGTTTCCGTGTTTGTGGTGGTGCTGGTGTTTGCATTCATCCTGCGGCCGGTGACGGTGGACGGCAGTTCCATGAACCCTACCTTATATGATAAGGATCGGGTGCTGATGGTGGAGCTGTTCTATCATCCCCAGCGGGGCGATGTGGTCATCGTGGACGGCACCGAGGCGCATCTGTTTTCGGATCCGGGACAGACCCAGGTCGTTGAAAAGAAGGGTATCGGCATCAATCTGATCAAGCGTGTGATCGCTGTAGCAGGGGATCAGCTGGATATCGACTTTACCTCCGGTACTGTGACCCTTAACGGGGTGGTGCAGAAGGAGGATTACATCAATATGCTGACCACCCGGAATGACGGGGCGTTTACATATCCCCTGACCGTACCGGAGGGGTACATCTTCGTGATGGGGGACAACCGGAATGCTTCCACCGACAGCCGCAGCACCCTGGTGGGTTTTGTGCCGGAGGATGCCGTAATCGGGCATGCTGTCTATCGGTTTGCACGGGACGAAAAGCTGCGCAGCACCTGGGCGGAGCAGTTCAGTGTGATTGATTAAGGCGGATACGCCTGAAGAAAGGAGTGCCGGCAATGGCTGAACAGCAACCGGAGCAGAACCGAGAGGATGTTGAACGGAGCATTCTGGGAGATCTTCTGGATCTGATCGAATCCATACTTTGTTCGGTGTTCCTGGTGTTTCTGGTGTTTACGTTCCTGTTCCGCATTGCCACAGTGGAGGGGGCTTCCATGGTTCCCACCCTGGTAAATGGGGATCGGCTCATCATCTCAGAGCTGGGCTATACCCCTCAGCAAGGAGATGTGGTCATCATCAATGCAAGGAAAAGCTATCAGCTGGGTTCCGCACAGCAGGTGGTGGAGTCGGAGGGTCTGAACAAGCTGATCGTCAAGCGGATCATTGCGCTGGGCGGACAGAAGGTGGATATCGATTTCAATACCGGCACAGTAACGGTGGACGACCAGGTATTGCAGGAGGGCTACATCAATACCCTGACCACCCGGGACGAGGGCGGCATGCAGTTCCCGGTGGTCGTGCCGGAGGGGTATGTGTTCGTGCTGGGAGATAACCGAGATATTTCCAAGGACAGCCGACATCCCAATGTGGGCTTCGTACCGGAATCAGAAATCATGGGCAAGGCGCTGCTGCGCGTGTTCCCCCTGGACAAATTCGGGAAGGTTGGCTGAGTCCAATGAAACATGCTCCCCAGGGAGCGCTGTATAAAGGAGTTTTCATGGCAGAAATACGTTCGATTCAGTGGTTCCCGGGACACATGACCAAGACCCGGCGGATGATCACCGCCAATCTGTCCCTGGTGGACGCTGTGGTGGAGATCCTGGACGCCCGGATCCCGGTGAGCAGCCGGAACCCGGAAATGGACAGGCTTACCGGCGGCAAGCCACGGCTGCTGATCCTGAACAAAAGCGATATGGCGGACGAGCGTACCACCCAGCAGTGGCTGCATCGGCTGCGGAGATCCGGCTGTGCCTGCGGAGCTCCGGCGGTGCCGCCGTTGCAATGGACTGCAAATCCGGCAAGGGCGTCAAGCAGTTCCATCCGGCACTCCGGGAGCTGCTCAAGGAGCAGATTGCCCAGTGGCGTGCCAAGGGATTGTTGAACCGACCAATTCATGTGATGGTGGTGGGGATCCCCAACGTGGGCAAGTCCTCCTTTATCAATAAAATGGCAGGCGGCAAGCGTGCCAAGGTGGAGGATCGTCCCGGCGTGACCCGTACCAAGCAGTGGGTCAAGCTGGGGGACGGGGTAGAAATGCTGGACACTCCCGGTGTGCTCTGGCCGAAATTTGACGATCAGCAAGCAGCGCAGCGGCTGGCATTTACCGGTGCCATCAACGATGACGTGCTGGATATTGAAGCCCTCGCCATGCTGTTGCTGGAGTATTTGCACGAAGCGTATCCCCAGGCGCTGACCGCCCGGTATAAGATCAATCTGCCGGAAGGCACGGAAGGCAGAATCCTGCTGGAGGAGCTGGGCAGGAAGCGGGGCATGCTGGTGCCCGGGGGCGAAGTCAATACGGAACGGGCAGCGATCACGTTGCTGGATGAATTCCGGAGCGGCAAGCTGGGGCGGATCACTCTGGAGGCTCCGGAGAATGAGGGTGCATGATGGCAAGAGCACTTGCGGTAAAAACCCAATTGTTTGCATATGACGAGGCTGTCCGGAACAGTTATCCGGTGTTCTGTGGCGTGGATGAAGCCGGCAGAGGGCCGCTTGCCGGGGATGTGTATGCTGCGGCGGTGGTACTGCCGCCGGATGTGGTGATCCCCGGACTGGACGACAGCAAGAAGCTGACGGAAAAGCGCCGGGAAGCCCTGTACGATGAGATCATCGCCAAGGCGTCTGCCTGCTGTATTGCTGCCGCTACCGTGGAGGAGATCGAGCAGTTGAATATTTTACAGGCTGCCATGCTTGCCATGACCCGGGCGGTGTCCGGCCTGGAGATCCCGGTGCAGTGCGCACTGATCGACGGAAACCGGCTGCCCCGGATGAATTTGCCCATGCAGGCGGTGATCCACGGGGATGCCACCTCCGCAAGCATTGCAGCAGCCTCCGTGCTGGCGAAGGTTGCCCGGGATCGGTACATGCTGGCGCTGGATCAGCAGTATCCGGAATATGGCTTTTGCAAGCATAAGGGCTACGGCACCAAAGCCCATTACGAGGCGCTGGCTGCCCACGGCATCAGTCCGGTGCATCGGCGATCCTTCCTGAAAAATCTCACATGACCACCCGGCAGCAGGGCGCTCTGGGGGAGCAGGCTGTGGCAGCATATCTGACGGCAAAGGGCTATCGGATCCTGCGGCGGAATTACTGCATCCGGGGTGGCGAGATCGACATTATCGCAGAAAACGGCGAATACATCGCCTTTGTCGAGGTCAAGGCACGGCGGCCGGGCAGCATGGTAAGCGGCTTTGAGGCGGTGACGCCTGTCAAGCAGAAGCGCTTGCTTCGGACTGCCCAGGCTTATTTATATCAGTATCCCTCCGGGCTTCAGCCCCGGTTTGATATTGCGGCAGTGACCCTCCGGGGCAGTCAGGTGCTGGATCTGGATTATCTGGAGAATGCATTTGACGCAACGGATCAACCAACGGATTCTTTTTGAAAGGAGAGGTGGCGCTTCGGCGTCACGAGATCATCATGTTTTATAAAAGTACCAGAAACAGCGCACTGGCAGTAGACAGTGCAACCGCCATTTCCCAGGGTATTTCCGCTGACGGCGGTTTGTTTGTCCCCTCCGAAATTCCGTCCATTACCATGGACGAGATCAGACAGCTGTCCACAATGCGGTATGCGGACAGAGCAGCGTACATTTTTGCAAAGTATCTGACGGATTTTACTGAGGCGGAGATCCACCACTGCACCGACAGCGCATATAACACCAAGGCATTTGAAACCGATGCCATTGCCGAGATCAGTCACCTGTTTGATGGTACCTATATGCTGGAACTGTGGCATGGTCCCACCTGTGCCTTCAAGGATATGGCGCTGCAGGTGCTGCCCTATTTTCTGACCACTGCTGTAAAGAAGAAGGCGCTGAACAAGAAAATCGTGATCCTGGTGGCAACCTCCGGTGATACGGGGAAGGCTGCACTGGATGGCTTCAAGGATGTGCCCGGCACTGAGATCCTGGTGTTTTACCCGGAGGAGGGTGTCAGCCCCATGCAGAAGCGGCAGATGCGCACCCAGGAGGGCGGCAACGTGGGTGTATGCGCCATCAAGGGCAACTTTGACGATTGCCAGAACGGGGTCAAGGCGATTTTTACGGATCCACAAGTCAAGCAGCAGCTGGATCAGGCTGGCCTGATGTTCTCCAGTGCCAACTCCATCAACTGGGGACGGCTCCTGCCTCAGATCGTATACTATATTTCCGCATATGCAACCCTGGCAGCGGACGGGGAGATCAACTTCGGGGATCTCATCAACGTGGTGGTGCCCACCGGCAACTTCGGCAATATCCTGGCTGCTTATTATGCAAAGAAGATGGGTCTGCCGATAAAGAAGCTGATTTGTGCATCCAACATCAACAAGGTGCTGACCGACTTCATAAACACCGGCGTGTACAACCGGAACCGAGAATTCTTTGCAACCTGCTCTCCCTCCATGGACATTCTCATTTCCAGCAATCTGGAGCGGCTGCTGTACCTGCTCGCCGGAGAGGACGACGCCCAGATCCGGGAGTGGTTCGGTGCGCTGGCAAAGGAGGGCACCTATACGGTAACGGATGCAGTCAAGCAGGCACTCCAGGCGGATTTCTGCGCTGGCTTCTGCGACGATGCGGACACCAAGAAGACCATTCATGAGATCTACGAGAAGTATTCCTACACCTGCGATACCCATACCGCAGTGGCAGTGAAGGTGTACAAGGAATACAAGGAAAAGACCGGGGATACCACCAAGACCCTGATTGCTTCCACTGCAAGCCCCTACAAATTCAGTGCCAGCGTGCTGGAGGCTCTGGAGGGTGCGCCCTCCACACTGGATGAGTATGCCATGATCGATGCCCTGGCGGAGCGCTCCAAGCTGGAGATCCCGGCAGCTCTGGCACAGCTGAAAAACAAGCCGGAGCGGTTTACCGATTCCATTGCCCGCACGGATATGAAGGATTACGTGCTGCGGCAGCTGGGCCTTTGATCCATGAGCCTGTTTACCATCGGGGATCTGCATTTGTCCCTGGGGGTGCCCAGCAAGCCCATGAATGTGTTCAGCGGCTGGGAAAACCATATGGAGCTGCTGGAGCGGAACTGGCGGGAGCTGATCTCGCCGGAGGATACGGTGGTGCTGCCCGGGGATACCTCCTGGGGTATGACCCTGCCGGAGGCACTGGCGGATTTTCAGTTTATACAGGATCTGCCCGGGCAGAAGATTCTGCTGAAGGGGAACCATGACTACTGGTGGAACTCTATGAAGAAAATGACGGAATTCCTGGAGACAAACGGCCTGGATACCCTGCACATTCTCCACAACAACCACTACCCCTACGGCGAGTACGGCATCTGCGGCTCCCGGGGGTGGGTGAATATCGGCAACGAACAGGAGCAGAGTGCCAAGGTACTGGCACGGGAGGTGCAGCGACTGGAGGTTTCCATCTGCTCTGCGGAGCAGGCTGGGCTGGAGCCGGTGGTGTTTCTGCACTATCCCCCCATGTTCGGCAGCAGCTGCAACTATGATATTCTGGATGTGCTGTACCGACACCACATTACCCGGTGCTACTACGGGCATATTCACGGTTATAGTCACCGGTATGCCATTACCGGAGAGCGGGACGGCATCGACTTTCATATGGTGTCCAGCGATTATTTGGGATTTCGACCGGAATTTATCTTTTAAATTTGTGCAATATGTAGAACTCTTGTTTTTTACTAGCCAAAGGGCGGGCAGATATGTTATAATATAAAAGTGCGATTTAACCGTATTGCCCTGCGCATACGGATACATGAAAAATTGGAGGACGAAAAGAATGAGTTTAAAATCATCCGAGAAAATTGACGTAAATACACAGGAACTTACCTTTGAGATTTCCGCTGACGTGTTTGAGGACGCAGTGGAAAAGACCTACCAGAAGCAGAAGAAGAATATTACTCTGCAGGGCTTCCGGAAGGGCAAGGCTCCCCGGAAGATGGTAGAGAAGATCTACGGCGAAGGCGTGTTCTATGAGGATGCCATCAACAGCCTGCTGGGCCCTGAGCTGGGCAATGCCATCGAGGAAACCAAGCTGGTTCTGGTGGACAGACCCAAGGTTGAGGTAACTTCCATCAGCAAGGAAAACGGCATTGTCATCAAGGCAACCTGTATTACCAAACCGGAGGTTACCGTTCCGGAGTATAAGGGCATAAAGGCTCCGAAAAAGGTCAAGGATGTTACTGACGACGAGATCAACGCACAGATCGATGTGCTGCGTCAGAGAAATGCAAGAATCGTTTCCGTGGATGACCGTCCGGTTCAGAACGGTGACGAGGTCAACATGGACTTTGAGGGCTTCATCGATGGTGTGGCATTTGACGGCGGCAAGGGCGAAGGCTTCCCGCTGACCATCGGCAGCGGTCAGTTCATTCCGGGCTTTGAGGATCAGCTGGTTGGTCACAGCATCGGCGAGGAATTCGAGATCAATGTGACCTTCCCGGAAGAGTATCAGATGCCGGATCTGGCTGGCAAGCCTGCAACCTTCAAGATCAAGATCAACAGCATCAGCGTCAAGGAGCTGCCTGCGTTCGACGATGATTTTGCAAAGGATACCTCCGATTTCGATACTGCTGAGGAATTCCGTGCAGATATGAAGAAGCACATGGAGGAGAACGCAGAAAAGTCTGCGGCTTCCGCATTTGAGAACTATGTGTTCGATACCCTTATCAAGAACACCGAGGCTGTGATCCCCAATGTTATGTTCGAGCATCGGATCGACACCTTGATCCAGAACTTTGAGCAGTCCCTCCAGCAGCAGGGTATGTCCCTGGACATCTACCTGCAGTACACCGGCATGACCATGGACGCATTCCGGGATACCTTTGAGGAGCGGGCGCAGAACGAAGTAAAGCTCCGCCTGGCACTGGAGAAGATCGCAGAGATGGAGAACATCCAGGTGACCGAGGAGGAGATCAACGAAGGTCTGGCACCCCTGGTTGCACAGAGCGGTCTGGAGCTGGAAGCCATCAAGAGCCGCATCCCCATGGAGGACTACATCGTGGATCTGAAGGTTGGCAAGGCTGCTGACCTGGTGAAGGAAGCCGCTGTGGTTGACAACACCATCGAAGAAGAAAAGCCGGCTGAAGAAGCTGCTGAATAATCGGAAGCATATATCCACCTCGTATTGATCGGGGTGGATATTGTGGCAATAGATCATTTGTCAGAATATCGGGAAAGGAGAGATGCGTGCGACCGTGCGCATCGACAGAAACAATGAGCTTAGTACCATATGTAGTAGAACAAACCAGCCGTGGAGAGCGTTCCTATGATATTTTCTCCCGACTGCTGAACGACCGGATCATTATGCTCAGCGAGGATGTGAACGATACCACCGCAAGCCTGGTGGTGGCGCAGCTGCTGTACCTGGAGAGCCAGGATCCGGACAAGGATATCAGTCTGTATATCAACAGTCCCGGCGGTTCTGTCAGTGCGGGCTTTGCCATCTACGATACCATGCAGTATATCAAATGCGATGTTTCTACCATCTGCATCGGTCTTGCCGCATCCATGGGCGCATTCCTGCTTTCCTCCGGTGCCAAGGGCAAGCGCTTTGCCCTGCCCAACAGTGAGATCATGATTCACCAGCCTCTGATCGGCGGCGGTGGTTTATCCGGCCAGGCAACCGATATCCAGATCCGCACAGAGAACCTGCTGCGCACCAAGGAAAACCTGAACCGGATCCTGTCTGAGAACACCGGCAAGTCCATTGAAGATATCCGCCGGGATACGGATCGTGACAACTTCATGACCGCCAACGAGGCGATGGAGTATGGACTCATCGACAAGGTTATTGCAAAGAGGTAATCGGAATGCCAGAAAATTTTAAGAAGTGCAATTTCTGCGGTAAGGGCGAAAACAAGGTACAGAGCATGTTTTCCGCAGGAGATGTAAATATCTGTGACGAATGCGTCTGCTATTGCTATGAGCTGCTGTATGGGGCGGATGCACAGCCAAAGGGCAAGGGCAAGTCCCGGAAAAAGTCGGCTGAAAAGGAAATGAAGCTGCTGAAGCCGGCAGAGATCAAAAAAGTCCTGGATGAGTATGTTATTGGTCAGGACGCTGCCAAGGTTGCACTGTCCGTTTCTGTATACAACCACTACAAGCGGATCTTCAGCCAGGATGACGGCGAGGACGTGGAGTTGCAAAAGAGCAACGTGCTGCTGCTGGGGCCTACCGGAGTAGGAAAAACCTTCCTGGCACAGACCCTGGCACGAACCCTGGACGTGCCCTTTGCCATTGCGGACGCTACCACCATCACCGAAGCCGGCTATGTGGGGGACGATGTAGAGAATGTACTGCTGCGTCTGATCCAGGCGGCGAACTACGATGTGGAGGCGGCGGAGCGGGGCATCATCTACATTGACGAGATCGACAAGATCGCCCGCAAGTCCGAGAACACCTCTCTGACCCGGGATGTCAGCGGCGAGGGCGTACAGCAGGCTTTGCTGAAAATCATTGAGGGCACCGTGTCCAACGTACCTCCTCAAGGCGGCAGAAAGCATCCCAACCAGGAGTTTATCCACATCAATACCAAGAATATTCTCTTTATCTGCGGCGGTGCTTTCGATGGGCTGGAGCGTGCCATTTCCAAGCGGCTTCAATCCTCCTCCCTGGGCTTTGGGGCGGATGTGATCTCCAAAAAGGCGAAGATCAAAAACATTTTCCGCAAGGCAATTCCACAGGATCTGGTGAAATTCGGCATGGTGCCGGAGCTTGTGGGCAGACTGCCCATCATCACCGCCCTGGACGAGCTGGATGAGGCGTCCCTGGTGCGGATCCTTACCGAGCCGAAAAATGCTCTGGTGAAGCAGTACTGTAAGCTGTTCGGCTATGACAACATTGAACTGGTCATTGAGCCGGAAGCGCTGGAGGCAATTGCCAAGCGCGCTCTGGAGCAGAAAACCGGTGCCCGGGGACTTCGTGCGATTCTGGAGGATATCCTGATGCAGTGCATGTTTGATGCTCCTTCGGAAAGCGGCATCGCCAAGGTAATTGTGAATGCAGCCTGCGTACAGGAGCATAAGCAGCCTTTGATGCTGAACCAGGATGGTGCACCTGTGGGCGAGTCCGCATAACATGTGAAACGTGTTGTATCATTTTGATGTGTACAATGTCAAAGGAATGGTAGGGATGCTCCCTGCCATTCTTTTTTACTGCTGTCGCCCGGCACCCAAAAACCACTGCACAGTTTGACTGCGGAGCCTGTTGATTCTGGTTTGCCATATTGGGTTTTTGTCGGAATATGGGGGAATTTTCGCACAATTTTCACACGGTTTTCCTCTGCAATTCACTTGCATTATTCCCCGAAATCCTGTATAATAGGTGTAGATTCCAAAGGAATCGGAACTTTCCGCACACCCTGCACAGGTGCGGAAACGGCGACTGGACCGGTGCAGCGGTAGATTGGATAGAGATATGAAACAGGATGAAAAGCTGACGATCAGACCGAAAACAGAATGGCTGCCCACCATCGCAATGCGTGGGCTGGTGGCATTCCCCGGTATGGTCATGCATTTTGATATTGCAAGGGATCCTTCCGTCAAGGCAATTGACGCTGCATTGCATGGGGATCGCCGTGTGTTCCTGGTGGCGCAGCGGGATGTGTTTACGGAAGAACCCGGCCCCAAGGATGTATATAAAGTAGGCGTGATCGCCGAGGTGCGCCAAACCCTGAAAACCCCGGACAATGTGCTGCGGGTACTGATCGAGGGTGTGGACAAGGCAAAGCTGCTGACTCTGGATACAGAAGGGAAGTATTTGCAGGCACAAGTGCGGAAGGTGCCGGATTACGGCAGAGCCAGGGTGGACGAAACCGAGCTGACTGCCTTGGCACGATCCGTGAAGGAAGCATTTGAGCAGTACTGCCAGCTGGTGCCCCGGATGCCTAAGGAATTGGTGGCATCTGTGCTGTGCCAGGATGACCCCTACGAGATCTTTGACAATGTGGCGCATAATATGAATCTGGACTTTGCTGCCAGACAGCAACTGCTGGAGGAGAACAATATTCTTGTCCGGCTGGGCATGCTGTACGGATTCCTGAACAGGGAAGTGGATATTCTGAATCTGGAGCGCCAGATCCAGGAGGAAGTCAAGGAAAATGTGGACAAAAGCCAGCGGGATTACTACCTGCGGGAGCAGATGAAGGTGATCTCCTCCCAGCTGGGGGAGGACGAAACCGGGCAGGATGACGCCTATGACTACATGGAGCGAATCGAAGCCCTGGAGCTGTCCGAGGAATGCCGCAATAAGCTGATGCGGGAGGCGGAGCGTCTCACCAAGATGCCCCCTTACACCCAGGAATCCTTTGTGATTCGGAATTATCTGGATACTTGCCTGGAATTGCCCTGGAATCACAGTACCAAGACCAAGCTGAACATCGAAAAGGCGGCTAAAGTGCTGGATAAGGATCACTACGGCATGAAAAAGGTGAAGGAGCGCATTCTGGAAAGTATTTCCGTACACGCCCTTGTGCCGGAGGTGACCGGGCAGATTCTGTGCCTGGTGGGACCTCCCGGTGTGGGCAAAACCTCCATCGGCCGTTCCATCGCTAAGGCGTTGGGCAGGGAATATGTGCGGGTATCCCTGGGGGGTATTAAGGATGAGTCCGATATCCGGGGCCATCGTAAGACTTATGTGGGGGCAATGCCCGGCCGGATCATCAATGCCATGAAACAGGCGGGCACCAATAATCCCCTGATACTCCTGGACGAAATTGACAAAATGAGCAATGACTTCAAGGGAGATCCCTCCTCCGCCATGCTGGAGGTGCTGGACAGTGAGCAGAACAAGACCTTCCGGGATCACTTTATTGAGCTGCCCTTTGATCTGAGTCATGTGCTGTTCGTGACCACTGCCAATACCACTGATACCATTCCGGCACCCCTGCTGGATCGTATGGAGGTCATTGAGCTGAGCAGCTACACCCGGGAGGAGAAGTTCCACATTGCCAAGGAGCATCTCTACCCCAAGCAGCTGAAAAAGCATGGTCTGCGGCAGAGCCAGATGAAGATGGAGGATTCTGCGTTCTATGATCTGATCGATTTCTACACCCGGGAAGCCGGCGTCCGGAATCTGGAGCGCCAGGTGGCAACCCTTTGCCGGAAAACTGCCAAGGTGATCGTGGAGGGATCTGCAAAGCGGATCATCTTCTCCGCAGACAACCTGGAGGAATATCTGGGGGTACACAAGTTCCTGCCGGATGTACACAGCGACCGGAACGAGGTGGGCGTGGTCAACGGCCTTGCATGGACTTCCGTGGGAGGCGTGCTGATGCCGATCGAGGTGCTGGTGCTGGATGGCAAGGGCAGTGTAGAGCTGACCGGTTCTCTGGGAGATGTGATGAAGGAAAGCGGCAAGCTGGCTGTCAGCTATGCCCGGCTGGTGGCTGGACAGTTCGGCATTGACCCGAATTTCTACAAGACAAAGGATCTGCACATTCATGCACCGGAGGGGGCAGTGCCCAAGGATGGCCCCTCTGCGGGGGTTACCATGTTGACAGCGGTGATTTCTGCTCTGTCCGGGATTCCGGTGCGGAGCGATGTGGCAATGACCGGGGAGATCACCCTGCACGGCAAGGTGCTGCCCATCGGGGGACTCCGGGAAAAGACCATGGCGGCATACAAGGCAGGCATTCGCACGGTGATCGTGCCCAAGGCTAATCAGCCGGATATCACAGAGGTGGATCCGGTGGTGCGGGATGCCATCACCTTTGTGTATGCGGAAACCATGGCGGACGTGCTGTCCGTAGCTCTGGAATCCGTTCCGGCGGATCTGGCGGCATCTACGGTGTATAATCAGACAGAGCAGGGAAAGCAGCCGGGTCAGATGCCGGTGCATTCCTGAGGAGGCAAGCATGCAGTTTAACAAGGCGGAATTTGCTGCGGCATACGGATCCTTCTCCCAGATTCCGGCGTGCAGCCGGATGGAGATCGCCTTTGCGGGCAGATCCAATGTGGGGAAGTCCACACTCATTAACAAGATCTTCAATCGAAAAAATCTGGCACGGGTCAGTGCTGTGCCGGGGAAAACCGCTACCATCAACTTTTATCAGCTGGAGCATGTATATTTTGTGGATTTGCCCGGTTATGGCTATGCAAAGGTGGCAAAGTCCGAGAAGGAACGCTGGGCGGGATTGATCGAGGGATATCTGAATTCGGAGCGGGATATCCGGCTGATCTTCCTGCTGATCGATATGCGGCATGCTCCCTCAGCGGACGATCTGCACATGATCGACTACCTGGTGGAGGCGGAGCTGCCCTTTGTGGTGATCCTCACCAAGGCGGACAAGCTGAAAAAGATGGCGCGTCAGGCTCGGATGGAGGCATTTGCACAGGAGATCCCGTATTTTTCGGAGCTGACCGTGATTCCGTTTTCCTCCCAGACCTTTGAGGGTGTGGAGCAGGTGCGGCAGATCATCACCGAGCTTGCAGAAGAAGGCGACTAAGAAGCGACCTGCTTTTTATAAAGCAGGTCGCTTTGCTGTGTGAAGCACCTGGGATGGCGGCTTGTTTGGAGGGAAAGTGATATGATAACGGGGCGATTTATGATGGATTTCTTGCAATTTTCATTTGGATATCCCATTCTCCTGTCGAAGTTCGGGAAAGTGTAGCAGCAAATGTACACACATCGACGGACACTCTTGAAACATTACTGCAAGATAAAGACGTTCAAGCCAGAGAAGCAGCTGTTTCAAATCAAAATTCACCGTTATCAAAAGATATATGAACATCTTCATGAGGATCATGAAGATGTTCGAGGCAGCGGAACGTAGGCTTCAATCAGAATCACTAACAAAGCTGATTTGTTATGCATGCAACGTATCCTGCGTTAACGGATCCATCTTCAACTGTGACAGCGACTTCGGTATATTCATGCAACACTGTGCAGGACTTGGACGGCGTTGCCTAATATGCATGATAGCGCTGCAATGCTTTGTGTGGGATTGTCACAATAGGCTTGCGGGACAGACGGAAATGTGATATACTAATAATATATTACATGATTCTGCGGTACTGTCTGGATCGAAGGAGGAAAGGAAATGACCGGAACACAGCGTGCCCGGGCAGTCTGCGACCGGCTGGAGCAGGTCTACCCGGATGCTGTCTGCGCACTGCATTATCAGAAGCCCTACGAGCTGATGATTGCTGCACGGCTGTCTGCCCAGTGTACGGATGCCAGGGTGAACATTGTCACAAGAACCCTCTTTGAAAAGTATCCGACCCTGGAGTCGTTTGCCAATGCAGAATTGACGGAGCTGGAGCAGGATATCCGGCCCTGCGGCTTTTACCACACCAAGGCCCAGAGCATCATCGGCATGTGCCGGCGGATTCTGGAGGTGTACGGCGGCGAGCTGCCCCATACCATGGAGGATCTGCTGACCCTGCCGGGTATCGGCAGGAAGACGGCGAATCTGCTGATGGGGGATGTGTACGGCAAGCCTGCGGTGGTGACGGATACTCACTGCATCCGCATTTGCGGACGGCTTGGTCTGACCCGACATAAGGAACCGGCAAAGGTGGAGGCGGATTTGTGGAAGGTATTGGAGCCGGAGCGTGCTTCGGATTTCTGCCACCGGATCGTGCTGTTCGGCAGAGAAATCTGCCGTGCCCGGCATCCCAGATGTGAGGGCTGCCCTTTGCAGGATCTGTGTCCGGATTTTCATGATAAATTCCCAAAAAGGCTTGACAAACAGGCGTAAGCATTGTAAACTTATGTTATGTGTTTGTGAATCGGAAAAAAGAAAACTAAGGCAGCACCGCATGGGGTCTGCACGGCAGATACCCTGTGTGCTGTCCAAAGTATATAACAGTAAAGGCGGAAAATTGAATGGGTATTTTTGAACGCATTTTCGGCTCCTACAGCAAGAAGGAGCTGGCTCGGATCGAACCGATCAAGAACAAGGTGCTGGATCTGGAGGATGAATATAAGTCCATGTCCGATGCAACGCTGAAGGAACAGACTGTAAAGTTCCGGGAGCGGTTGAGCAACGGCGAGACCCTGGATGATATTCTTCCGGAGGCATTTGCAGCAGTCCGGGAGGCGGCTGACCGTGTGCTTGGCAAGCGTCCGTTCCCTGTACAGCTGATCGGTGCCACCGTACTGCATCAGGGCAGAATCGCCGAGATGAAGACCGGTGAAGGTAAGACCCTGGTGGCATGCGTTGCATCTTATCTGAATGCGTTGTCCGGTGAGGGCGTTCATGTCGTTACAGTCAATGACTATCTGGCAAAGACACAGTCCGAGGAAATGGGCAAGGTGCATCGTTTTATGGGGCTGACCGTTGGCTGCATCCTGCACGGGCTGAACAATGACCAGCGCCGGGAAGCATACAACTGCGACGTTACATACGGCACCAACAATGAGCTGGGCTTTGATTACCTGCGTGACAACATGGTCATTTATAAAAAGGACAAGGTACAGCGCGGACACAATTTTGCCATCGTGGATGAGGTGGACTCCATCCTGATCGATGAGGCAAGAACCCCGCTGATTATTTCCGGCAGAGGGGATAAGTCCACAGAGCTGTATACAGTTGTGGACAAATTCGCCAAGACTCTGACTGCCACCACCGTGGTGGAAATGGACGATAAGCTGGATCAGGATGAAGCCAACGAAGAGGCGGATTACATCATCGACGAGAAGGCAAAGACTGCTACCATCACACGCCGGGGCGTCCGGAAGGCAGAGAAGTACTTCAACGTGGAAAATCTGATGGATCCGGACAATATGACTCTGCTGCATCACATCAACCAGGCACTGAAGGCAAACGGCATCATGCACGCAGACATCGACTATGTGGTCAAGGACGGAGAAGTCATCATCGTGGATGAATTCACCGGCCGTCTGATGCTGGGCAGACGCTTCAATGACGGTCTGCACCAGGCCATCGAAGCAAAGGAAGGCGTGAAGATTGCCAACGAGAGCAAGACTTTGGCTACCATTACATTCCAGAACTACTTCCGTCTGTACAACAAGCTGTCCGGTATGACCGGTACGGCAATGACCGAGGAAGACGAGTTCAAGGAAATCTACAAGCTGGACGTCATTGCCATCCCCACCAATAAGCCGGTACAGCGTATCGACCACGAGGATCGGATCTACAGAACCGAAAAGGGCAAGTTTGAAGCCATCATCGACCAGGTCTGCGAGTGCCATGCCAAGGGGCAGCCGGTGCTGGTTGGTACCATTTCCATTGAAAAGTCTGAGCTGTTGTCCCGGATGCTGACCCGGAAGGGCATCAAGCACAATGTGCTGAATGCAAAGCAGCATGCTCGTGAGGCAGAGATCGTGGCACAGGCAGGCAAGCTGGGCGCAGTGACCATTGCAACCAACATGGCGGGCCGTGGTACGGATATTATGCTGGGCGGTAACGCTGAATTTTTGGCAAAGGCAGAAATGCGCAAGCAGGGCTACGAGGATGATATCATCAACGAGGCTGTGGGTTATGCGGATACGGAGGACGAGCAGATCCTGGCGGCAAGAGCTGTTTACAAGGAATTGTACGACAAGTTCAGTGCCGAGGTCAAGGAAAAGGCAGTGGAGGTCAAGAAAGCAGGGGGATTGTACATTCTGGGTACAGAGCGGCATGAATCCCGGCGGATCGATAACCAGCTCCGTGGACGTTCCGGTCGTCAGGGTGACGAGGGCGAAAGCTGCTTCTTCCTGTCCGTAGAGGATGACCTGATGCGGATCTTTGCCGGGGAGCGTCTGGAGAACATGATGCGTACCCTGAACGTAGAGGAGAACATGCCCATCGAGAGCCGCATGCTCACCAAGATCATCGAGTCCTCCCAGAAGAAGGTGGAGGGCAGAAACTTTGCGATCCGGAAGAATGTCCTCAACTACGACGATGTTATGAACAAGCAGCGTGAGATCATCTATGAGCAGCGTGCAACCGTGCTGAACGGGGACGATATCCACGAGTATATTCTCAAGATGATGGAGGAGCTGATCGCCTCTACGGTGGATCAGTATCTGATCGACGATGACAACAAGGAAGACTGGAACCTGGTCGGGCTTCGTGATCACTTCATGGGCTGGATCACCGTGGACGGGGATCTGGAATACGAGGGTGAGGAGTATGAGTCCATCACCAAGGATGAAATCAAGAAGTTCCTGACGGAGCGTACCTTGAAGGCATATGCAGACCGGGAAGCTCACTACGGCGCAGAGACGCTTCGTGAGCTGGAGCGTGTGATCCTGCTGAAGGTAGTGGATACCAAGTGGATGGCGCACATTGACGACATGGACGAGCTGAAGCGGGGCATCGGTCTCCGGGCAATGGGCAACAAGAACCCGGTTGTAGAGTATCGGTTTGAAGGTATGGATATGTTCGACGCTATGATCGACTCCATCCGGGAGGATACGGTTCGCCTGCTGCTGACCGTTCAGCTGCAGCAGAACCAGGTGCCGGAGCGTGAGCAGGTAGCAAAGCCCGATGCACCCAATGCAGGTGCCGGTGACGGCAGCTTTTCCAATGCACCGGCAAAGAAGAAGATCGGTCCCAATGAGCCCTGCCCCTGCGGCAGTGGAAAGAAGTATAAATTATGCTGCGGAATGAAGAAGTGATCGAACAGGGTAGGGCGCTGGCTGCGGACTGCCGGCGGGAGCTGACAGAGCATATCCTGCCCTTCTGGAATCAGCTTTCTGACCCAAGAGGGGGATTTTACGGCAGGATGGATGCGGCGCTGAAGCTGTATCCGGACGCCCCCAAGGGTGTGATCCTCCATGCCCGGATCCTCTGGGCATACTCCAGCGCCTATCTTGCATTGCAGGATCCGGCTCTGCTGGAGCATGCAGCACATGCCTACCGGTTTCTCCGGACATACTGCTATGACAAAGCATATGGGGGCATGTTCTGGTCAGTCACGGCACAGGGGGAGCCCTGCGACACCATCAAGCATACATACAATCAAGCGTTCTGCATATATGGGCTGTGCGCCTATTACCGGGCGAGCGGGGATGTGACCGCCCTGGAGCTTGCAGAAAAGCTGTTCGACACCATTGAGGAGAAAACACCGGATGCCTACGGCTACGGGGAGGCATTTACCCGGGACTGGCAGCCGGCGGACAATGAGGCGCTTTCCGAAAACGGATTGTCTGCGGTGAAGACCATGAACACGGTGCTGCATCTGGTGGAAGCTTATACGGAGCTTTACCGGGTGACCCGGCGGGAGCAGGTGGCACAGCGGCTGCGGTGGCTGCTGGATCTGACCCGGAACCGGATCTATGATCCGGAGCGGTGCGCACTGCGGGTGTTCTTTGACGGACAGTGGAATGAAATCGGGGATGTTTATTCCTACGGTCACGACATTGAGGCAAGCTGGCTTCTGACCCGTGCCTGTGACGTGCTGGAGGATGAAACATATACAGCGGCGTTTGCGGAGATTGCCGTCCGGATCGCCGGAAAAATTCAGTCCTGCGCCCTGGAGCAGGGTGCGCTGAATGATGAATATGCGGCAGGAAACATCAACAAAAAGCGTGTCTGGTGGGTGGAAGCTGAGGGCGTTGTGGGATTTCTCAATGCGTACCAGCTCAGTGGTGATCCTGCATTTTTCCGGACAGCCCAGCAGCTGTGGCGGTACATCCGTACATACCAGATCGACCGCAGAGAGGGCGGCGAGTGGCATGCGGAGGTGGCGTTTGACAACGTGCCCATGCAGGTGTTTGACATGGCTGGGCCTTGGAAGTGTCCCTATCACAACAGCCGGATGTGCCTGGAAACGATGCAGAGGATCCGGGCTATGACGCAGGGTTGATGCAACAAAACAGGAGGGAAAGAACAGCATGAAGGTCAAACTCAGCAAGCAGGTTCTCGTTGCGGCATGCAGTCTTTGCACTGCGGCAGCTATGGCGGCCACCACTGTAATGCCCGTTTTTGCGGATGCAGGGGAGAAGCCGCCGGAGGTCACAGAGGAGGAACGGGTGTTCCCGGATCCGGACAGTTTCAGTTATGATGACGTAGAGATCAATTTTGCGAAGGCTTTGCAGTATTCCCTGTATTTTTACGATGCGAACAAGTGTGGCCCCGGCATCACCGGAGGCAATCTGGAATGGCGGGGAGATTGCCATGTAGAGGATGCTACCATTCCTCTCAAGCCCATGGGAGAGGATTTCAAGGGCACGAACCTGTCCCAGGAATTCATCGACGAGCATAAGGATCTGCTGGATCCGGATGGGGACGGACTCATCGACTGCTCCGGCGGCATGCACGATGCAGGAGATCATGTAAAATTCTGTCTCCCCGGCAGTTATGCCGCATCCACCGTAGGCTGGGGCTATTATGAATTCCGGGACGCATATGTGAAAACCGGCACGCAGGAGCATGTGGAGGACATCCTGCACTGGTTCAACGATTTTTACATGAAGAG
>NZ_FR894924.1:44302-69228 GCF_000434255.1 Ruminococcus sp. CAG:379
AACGGTGAAGTGGTGGCATACTGCTACCAGGTGGGCGAGGGCAATATCGACCACAACTACTGGATCGCACCGGAGCTGCAAAACGAAAATCTGCTGGACTTTGCCCGTCCTGCATACTTTGCCACAACAGAAACCCCTGCCTCCGACATGTGTGCCGGCACGGCGGCTTCCCTTGCCATCAACTACCTGAACTTCAAGGACACGGAGCCGGAGTATGCAGCCGAGAGCCTGCAAAAGGCAATCGCCCTGTATGACTTTGCAGTCAAGACCCATACCGAGACGGAGGGCTTGAAGGTCACCAGTCTGGGCTATGACGGGGGCTTCTACACCTCCAGCTATGACTACGACGAACTGGCGTGGGCAGCTGTGTGGCTGTATGAATGCACCGGCGAGTGGGACTATATTGACGACATCATTCATGTGGATGAAACCATAACCGGGGACATGGGGGCTCATCCCTACACCGGTTATCTGAAGCGGATCATCTCTGACACCGGCAACTGCTGGCAGAACATCTGGGTGCACTGCTGGGATACGGTATGGGGCGGTGTATTTGCAAAGCTGGCACCCATCACCAACATCTCCCGTGACTGGTACATTTTCCGGTGGAATCTGGAGTACTGGTCCGGCATGAACGAGCAGGATGCTGCGGCAGCACCTGCCAAAGCAGAGCAGAACAATGTTACCATGGCGGCAAGCGTGCCTGCGGTGACCTCCCATAAGAACTTTGGTCTGGACGATCAGATCTGGAACACCAAGATCACGGCGGAGGAAATTGCGGATCTGCCCACCGAGGATGGTGCATTCCTGGCAAAGACACCGGCTGGCTTTTCCATGCTGAACGAATACGGCTCCGCCCGGTATGACGCTGCCGCACAGCTTTGCGCCTGCGTCTACGCCAAGGAAACCGGGGATAACACCTTTGTGGACTGGGCAGAGGGGCAGATGGAGTACATTATGGGTAAGAACCCCATGAACCGCCCCTACATTGTTGGATATTCTCCTACGGCAGCAAGCCATCCCCATCACCGGGCGGCACACGGCTCCAAGACTCTGAACATGGATGATCCTCAGACACAGACCCATGTGCTCTGGGGTGCGCTGGTAGGCGGCCCGGATGCCAGCGACTGGCACCGTGATATTACCAAGGACTATATTTATAACGAGGTTGCTGTGGACTATAACGCAGCATTCGTGGGGGCATGTGCCGGTCTGTATAACTTCTGCGGCACGGAGGATATGAAACCCCAGGAAAACTTCCCACCCTCTGAGGCTTCCATGAAGGGGGACATTGTGGAGTATAAGCTGAAGGCTTCCATCGGTCAGGAAGACAACATGGCAACGCAGGTGCTGGTGGAGATCGACAACTCCAGTTTCCTGCCGCCCCACTATCTGAAGGAAACCAAGGTGCGCTATTACTTCAGCATTGCAGAGCTTCTGAAGAACGGACAGACTCTGGACGATCTGACTGTCCGGGTGGACTATGACGCCATGAAGTCCAATACGAACGGCGAGCATGAGGTCACTTATGAAGTGGTGCAGTACAACGACAAGGGTGACTGCTATCTAGAGATGACCTGGACGGGATATGAATTCTACGGAACCATGCAGTTCCAGTTCGCACTGATGGCACAGGTACAGAATGAGGAGTATACCTTCATCTGGGATCCCACCAACGACTACAGCCGTTCCGGTCTGTCTACCTGTGATGAACTGGGCGTGACCCTGGCGGAGGCGCTGACCGAATACGATCTGATTACCATGTATGTGGATGGAGAGCATGTATGGGGCAAGGCGCCTGCGGACGCGCAGGAGGATGAAACCCTGTACGGAGATGTGGACTGCAATGGCGCTGTGGAAATCGCAGATGTTGTGCTGCTGTCCCGGTATGTGGCACAGGACAAGGATGCAAAGGCGGTCACTGCACAGGGACTGCTGAATGCGGACTGTGTGAAGGACGGCAATGTGGATATGGAGGACATTACAGCCATTGCCCGGTATTTGGCACACCTGATCGAAGCATCCCAGCTTGGAAAGGCATCTTAATCAAATACGCAAAATCAAACGGTACAGAGACTTCTGTACCGTTTTTTGCTGAAATGGGAAATATGCAGGCGCAAAAAATTATAGATTCTGGATGCTTTCGTCATTGACGCACCGATGATTGCGTGGTATAATTAAAATGTGAAGCTATGAGCGTAATAAAGTAACTTTGCACAAAGAAAGTATATAATCCTTGTGCAGTATTGCTGAAATTGCATGTAGTTTTATAGTATTTTAAGGAAATGAGGCAGAATATGAGCATGTTCTTCAAACGAAGCATGTCTGCACTGCTGGCAGCCACCATGCTGACCATGGCGGCTCCATTCGACAGCCTGGCGGTCTTGGCGGAGGATCTGGAATCCACCGTGACCATCGGCTCGGCGGATGTCAACGGAGACAAGCAGGTTGACGAGAAGGATTGTGCGCTGATCCTGGAAGCGATCGGTAGCACGACCGGAACCGCTTCGGTCACAGCAGACAATGAGGCTTTGAACGTGTACGGCGATGCAGTCATCGACGTGCGGGATCTGATGGCAGTGAAGGATGCCATCAACGGAATAAAGGCTTATGTGCCGGAGGAGGCGACTGTTTCAGAGCAGGTTGATCTGAGCATCAGCTCCACCACCGGATACGCCGGGGAAAAGGCGACCTTTGCAATAAGCCTGGCGGACTGGGAAATGGACGTTGCTGCCTATGAAATGAGGCTTTCCCTGGACAATGCGCTGACCGTGGAGGAGGTGTCCTGCAACGGAGATGTGCAGTATAAACTGGACGGCAGCACATTGAAGCTGTACGGCATGTACAGCGGCTCGCCCGCATACCGGGGCACTCTGGCGACCATTACGGTTACACTTCCGCCGGAGGCTTACGGGGATTATGGCGTTTCCGTAGTGGGTGCGGATTTCTTCAACAGTGCATACCAGGAATATGCATCCCAGGCTGCCACTGGCGGTGTGACCGTGGATATGGAAACCAAGCCGGTTTATCTGCGGGCTTCGGAGCTGAACTCCAAGTCCCTGCAGCTGAGCTGGAGCATGCCCTTTGATGCGGACAAGGTGACCGGCTATATCATCAGCCGAGACGGGGAGGAAATCGGCCGCACGGAGGATCTGTTCTTTGATGATAAGGATTTGGAAACTGGCAAGAGCTATTTGTATAGCGTGCAGGCATACGGCACGGACTATCTGTCCGCTCCCTCCCGCACCATTACTGTGACCCCCACTGCGCCGGTGATCCAGTCCATCAGTCTGCCGGACGGAAAAAATGCGGTGGGCGGAGCATCCACCCTTGTGACCTGTTTGATGGAGCATGGGGTACGGGCAAAGACATACACCCTGTACTGCACGGATGAGGAGGGCACCCGCACCGTCATCAGCGAAGGAGAGGATCAGAGCTTTTCTGAGCTGCAGGTCAGATGGCAGCTGTCCGAGCTGAAAACCGGCACTTATACGCTGGGACTGACTCTGACGGATGTGGACGGTTCTGAAGTTTCTGCGGAGACCACTGCACAGGTGGATAACACACCGCCGGGGGAAGTGTTCGGCTTTACCGTCATTCCCGGGGATGAGCAGAACGAGTTGACCTGGGGGATTGCAGCGGAGCTGAAGGTTGTGGGCTACCGGATCTATCGCCGGACTGCCACCAGCAACTACAGCGAGCTTGCTTATGTGGAGGGACGTTCCACGCTGAAGTATGTGGACAAGGACGTGGAAACCGGTCTGGAATACTTCTATATCATTGCAGCCGTTGACAAGTACGGTATGGAGGGAACCTTCTCTGCGGAGGTCAGCGGATCTGCGCATGTGGATCAGACCATGCCGGAGATCACCCTGTTCCTGCCGGGCAGCGGCACTGTGCTTTACTCGGTGGTGACGCTGAATGTCAAGGCACAGGACAACATCGGCGTAGCGAAGATTACCTGCTTCCTGTCCGATGATGAGGGCGAGACCTGGAAGGCACTGTTTACCGCCAACGGGGACAGCGTAAGCTATCGGTTTGATACAAGTGCCTATGATGAGGCATCTGTACAGATCAAGGCAGTTGCCTATGACTACGCCGGCAATGAAAGCAGCGGCGCCAATATCAATATTTACGCCATTGACAACAAGGGACCGGAGCAGGTGACCGGCGTAAATCTGAAGACATCCGGTGCAACTACAGCTACCGTTGCCTGGGAGGATGTGCCCGACCAGGATCTGCACCACTTTGTGGTCAGATACGGTGTGACGGGAAGCAGCGGTTACAAGACGGAGAATATCTACCGCACCCTGGGCATCAACCTGAGTGGACTCAAGCCCGGAGAGAGCTATACCGTAGTGGTTGCCGCAGTGGATACATACGACAACCAGGGTGAATTCTCCGAGCCGCTGATCTTCACCACCCCGGAGGATACCACAGCACCGGTGATTGCTTCGATCTATCCCACACCCAGCTATTTTGCAAAGGCCATTCCGCTGCAGGTGAACGCAAGGGATGACTTTTCTGTAGCATCCGTAACGGTGGAGGCTTCCACGGATCAGAAGACCTGGAAGCAGATTGCTGTCATTGAAAATACAGAACCTACGAAAAATTACTTCAGCGCACCCTACACCCTGGACGTGACCGACTATCCGGAGGGAACGCTCTATGTGCGTGCCTACGCAGAGGATCTGGCAGGGAACAAGGGTACGGTAGAGAATGCTGCTGTATATGAGTATATGGTGGATCGGACTGCCCCTGCCGCTATGGATACCCTGCGGGCAGTGGAGAACGATTCCTGCATCGAGCTGCTGTGGAAAGAAGCAGATACAGATGTGAATTACTACCGGCTGTACCGGGCAGACGGGGAGGACGGAGAATTCCGGCTGCTCTACGACAGAATCCGGTATCTGAATCATTTTGACCGGCAGGTGACCACGGATGTGCAGTACCGGTATCAGGTGACTGCGGTGGACATTGCCGGCAACGAAAGTGAACCCTCCAATGTGGTAGCTGCGACCCTGCAGGAGGATACCACCGCGCCGGAGATCCAGAGCATCAGCCCGGAAACCGGCAGTGAACTGAGCCTGAATGACCATTCCATCGGCATTCTGGCATCGGACAACCTGCTGCTGTCCAGTCTGACAGTGGAGTATAAGACAGATCCGGACGCAGAAACCTATCAGACCCTCAAGAGCTTCACAGATCTGACGGACTACTATCTGTTTGCAACGGTGGAGATCCCCAACCTGCTGATGGTGGATGGTACCACCATTTATATCCGTGCCCAGGCCACGGACCGGAGCGGCAATGTGAGCGAGTATGCATATTCCGCATACAAGGTCAACAATGCAGTGACTGCGGTGACCAAAGTGACTGTGGAGCAGACGGAAACTGCCAATACCGTCAAGTGGACGGCGAATGAATCCGAGCAGACCAGCGGCTATCGGATCTTCCGGAAGATCGGCTCCGGCAGCTATGATCTGATCGCAACCCGTGCAGTGGAAAAGAACGGAGACGGCAGCTATGCATTTGCCGATGAGGATCTGCGCACTGCCGGAACCTATACATATAAAATTGTTTCCGTCAACTACAACGGGAACACTTCCTCCCGTGTCAGCGGTTCTGTATCCGTACATACCAAGCCGGTTCCGGCACTGAACTGTGACACTGCTATGGAGCAGGGCGTTGCATATGTGTTTGACGCCAGCGGCAGTAAGGATCAAGGACTGCTCAACGCTCTGGTGATCGAATACGGGGACGGCGCAGTGGAAAAGGCGACTTCTCCGGAAACTGCAAAGTTTGAGCATACTTACCAGGAAACCGGCGTGTACCAGGTGAAACTGACCTGTACCAATGAGTTCGGACTTGTCAGCGTTCTGACCCGTTCCGTTCAGGTAGTGGAGCGTCAGCTGCTGGGGACTGTCACCGTTCAGGTCAAGACCACTGACGGCAAGGCAGCTTCCAACATTGGCGTATACATGGACTTCGGCACCGATGCCCAGACCAAGTATGTGGCAGACAGCCGGGGCATCGTGACCTTCCAGGCACCTGCCGGCGCCCACGATATCGGCGTATACGGGGACGGCTATCTGCCCCAGGTGAAGAACTGCGTCGTGACTGCCGGAGAGGAGAATGCCTTCTCCTTTGCAGTGGTGGAGCAGTACATCGTTTCTGCGGAGTTTGAGATCAAGCGTATGACCCTGGATGAGATCATTGCCGCAGGCATCGATATTACCCAGCCGGAAAACCAGCAGATCGTACAGATCAATGTGGATCTGACCTATGAGATCACCACGGACAGCGGCAAGAAGACCCAGTCCATGGCGCTCTACGTAAACAACCGGACCAAAACCATCATTTCCTCCCATACCACCAAGGGAGACACCAGTGTCCATTACGAACCGGTGTTTGTACGGTATAATGAGAAGACCGGAGAGGTCAGCACCGTTGCAATGCTGAGTGTGCCGGTGAATGTAAGCTATCTGAAGGAATTCTTCGATGTGCAGCTGCATATCATCAACAACGCAGATGAGCAGTTCAATATTTCCGACAGCACCGTGAGCCTGAATGTGCCCAAGGGGCTGACGCTGATGGAGTCTGCCGCAAGCTGTGACAGCCGCATTGTGAACATCCCCAGCATTCCCGGCAAGAGCCAGAAGACGCTGTCCTGGATTCTCCGGGGCGATCACAAGGGTGAGTATTACCTGTCCGCAGATTTCAGCGGCACCCTGGATCAGTTCAACGAGAAGATCGAGACTACATTTGTCAGCGAGGAAGCAATCAAGGTTTATGGCGAAACCGCTGTAGGGATCACCATCAATGTGCCCAGAGCATCCAGAAACAACAAGACCTATTTCGATGTGCAGATGAAGAACAACACGGACAGCTCCGTATACAATGTGGGCGCTTCCGTGGGTACCATTGTTGCACAGATCATGGAGCATGAAAAGTATACCCTGGAGGGCAAGCCCTTACAGGCACGGATCATTTCTCCGCAGGGCGAAATGGAACTGATCGATCTGACGGAATCCATTGAAGAGCTGCGTCCGGGCTATACCCTCAGCGTTGTATACTCGATCCGTAATATCGTACCGGGTACATTGTTTGCCCGCTCCACGGTGCGCCTGGCAGATGCCACCATCCGTTCCCTTTCCGACAGCAATTTCCCTGTATCCCTGCGCTGGGTGGACAGCATCGAGCTGCTGGAGGACGGTGACTATGACGGCATTACCTCCAATGTCCGTGTGGACAAGGATGTGGACTTGTCCAAGGAATATGTGATCGCAGTGGTCAATGCAGCAGGAAACTGGGTACCAGGTGCAACGATTGAAGTAACCTATCCGGACAAGACCACCAAGACCTTTTCTGCGGATTCCTTGGGACGGGTCAGATTCGATCGGCCGGCAGGCGGCTCTGAAACAGTGGGCATCCGGGTTTCCGCCGATACCTATAAGACCCATGAAGACAGTGATTATTATCTGAAGTACCGGGGCACGGATACTGTGATGCTCAACGGAGAATCCAGCAGTGATTATGCCCTGACCAAGGCAATGTATAAAAAGGCGGGTTCCTGGAACCTGCTGACCGGCTATAAGCGCCTGAATATGGGCAACAAGGTTCTGGATTTTGCCATTGAGTGCGCTGTGGCTGCAAAGGACGCCGAAAGCTGCCAGCTGCTCCAGAATGGTAAGATCATTCAGGAAGTGAAGCCTAGCGGCGGCAAGTTTAGCTTTACCGGCTTGAATGTCAAGGATTTTGAGGAAATGGGAGATGGAGAGACGCTGACTGTCCGGGTATACCAGCCCAACGGCGCATACTACGACAGCAAGATCAATCTGACCATTCTGCCGGATCCCACCGTGGTAGAGCCCAGCTTTGAGTTCTCCGGCGATGCATTTACCTTTGGCATCAGCGATTCCATCCCCTTCTTCGGCGGTTCTTCCGTGAAGATCCCGTATCCTCCCATCCTGGAGCATCTGAATATCTGCATGGATGAAAACAAGATCCGGATCGGCATCAATGTGGATCTTCCGATTGTGTCAACGGATAAGGAAGACAAGGCGGCACTGGATAAATTCGTAGAGGATTTTGAAAAGCTGAAGACCAATTTGAAGCGTTCTCCTTCGGATCTGCTGCACGATCAGTCCATCAACACCGGAAAGATCAGCCTGGGCAAGGCGGAGGTCAAGGTGCTTGGCGGTGGTTATGTGGAGGGCGACTTCTCCGAGAACGGGAAGGCGATCCTGAACGGCTACCTCTATATCGGCATTGAAGCCGGCGCAAACTTTGATTATCAGACCGTGGTATGGGTAATCCCGGTAACCGCAGAGCTTGGTCTGACCGGTAAAATCGTAGCAGGCAGCACCATTACATTTACCTACGACTTCGATCATGCATGGCAGATGGATGCCAAAGTTACCGCACAGGGCACCTTAGGGGTGGAAGTATTCGGCGGTGTAGGTTTCTCCAGCATTGCAGCCATTGGCGTGTACGGCGGCGCAGAGCTGGATCTGGATATGCAGCTGTACGATACCTCCAATGATTCCGGTCCCCGGATCAATACTCTGGATCTCACCGGCGAGTTGGGCTTCCGGGCATATGTGGGCCCCTTTGAGTATAAGAAAGCCTGGGCGAGCCAGACATGGCACCTGTACACCAATCCGGAGCTTGCAAACTCTGAACAGGATGCGGCACCCAGCTATCTGGCGCCCCTGTATGACACCGCAGCCTACAGCTTAAGCGAGGAGACCCAGGCGGTTTCCAAGTGGCTAGGAGGCAGTGAGATGGAGCCGGACAAGGTGCAGACTCTGCTGACCAATGCCAACAATGGGGCAGATCCGCAGCTTGCAACCGATGGCACTAACTATGTGCTGGTATATCTGGAAAAGGATCCGGAACGGAGCGTATACGATGCATCCAGACTGATGTATGCTGTATACACCGCTGAAACCGGTACCTGGAGTGATCCGAAGCCGGTGGATGAAAACGAGACCGGCGATTATCAGCCCGCTCTGTTCGGCAATGCAGATGGTATTTACCTGGCTTACCAGGAAGCAAATCAGACCTTTGGTGCAGACAGCGAGCTGACGGTGGATGCCTATGCAGCATCCCTGGGGGTAACCTGTGCAGTCTTTGACGCTGAGCAGCAGAGCTTCGGGGCTGTAACCACCATGACTGTTCCGGAAAACAGCTGCAATTCCATTCCCACTCTCTTTGAAGACGGCGGACTGGTGTATGCAGCCTGGGTATCCAACGCAAAGGGCAATTATTTTGGCACAGAGGGTGCAAATACCATTTTCTACAGCATCTGCACAGAGGGCACCTGGAGTGAACCGGCTGCACTGGCTTCTGACCTGACGGCAGTGACCGGATTGCAGATTGGCAAGCTGGAAAGCGGCGTGTCCGTTGCATGCATCACCGACGGGGATCGTGATCTGACCACTGCGGATGACCGGACGATGACTCTGATTGCAGCAGACGGCACACAGCAGCAGGTAGTGACCGGCTGCGTATCCGCACCTGTCTTTGCGCAGCCTGTATGGTCTGACTCCCCGCTGCTGCTCTGGTACGATACCTATAACCTCAGCTGTACGGCGGACGGCAAGGAAATTGCACAGCTTTTTGCACAGGGCATCAGCGGTCTGACCGACGCATACACCCTGCTGCCGGATGGAGTCGTATACACCAGCGCCGGCAAGGACGGCAGCGATTTGTTCTTGATCCGTTACGATGCGGCACAGCAGGCATGGGGCGCACCGATTCAGCTGACCGATACAGAGGGCTATATCAACGGCGCAGGGGCTGCGGTTTGCGGCGATCAGCTGCTGCTGACCATGCTCCGGCAGAACGTCACCATTACAGAGGATGATGTGCAGGTAGAAAGCGCATTGTGCGCACTGCTCCGCAGTACCTTCAGCGATCTTTCCGTTGACAAGGTGGACTATGACTTCACACAGCTCCAGCCCGGCAGTCAACTGCCTCTGGATGTGACTGTCACCAATCACGGGAACAGCACAGTCAACAGCGTGACCATCGGGGTGTATACCAAGGATGGTACCCTGGTCAACACGCAGGATGTGGAAACCACACTCCTGTCCGGTACGGCACAGGTACTCGCCGCTTCCTTCCAGGTTCCGGAGGACATGAGCACCACGGAGTATCAGGTGATCGTATCCGTTCCGGATACAACGGATGTGAATGAAGCAGACAATGCGGCAGCGTTCAGCATCGGCTATACGGAGCTTTCCTTGACAACCGATCAGCTGATTACCGCACAGGGCACGAAGCTGCAGATTTGCGTGACCAACGAAGGCCTGATTCCCACCGGCGGTATTCTGGATCTGTATCACTATGGTGAATCCCAGGAACCGGTTCTTTCCCTGATCGTGGAGGAACTGCAGCCTGGTCAGAGCACCGTATACACAGTGGATGTGGATGATTCCATCATCTCTGAGGACAACCGGTATGTGATGGTCAAGCTGACTGCGGACGAAGCGGAGTATGATGAATCCGACAACGAGGAGCTGGTTGCTGTTTATCTGGGCGGAAGCCTTCCCACCGTAACCATCGGGGATGTAAACAGGGATGGGGAAATCACCGTCAATGATGCGGTTATGCTCCTGGATGAGTGTGCAGCCCGTGCAGTGGGAACTACAACCCTGGACGAAGCACAGCGGAGTCGTGGGGACGTAAACGAAGACGGTTCCATTACGCTGACGGATGCCATTCTGATTCTCAATTACTGTGCGGAAAAGCTGGTAGATCCGGAGCTTACGTTTGCGGATTTTCTCAAGAATGCAGGAGGAAACAATGAATAAATATATCAGACGCTCTATGGCAATGGCTGTTGCGCTGAGTATTGTGGGCGCACAGATGAACCCTGAGTGTACCAACCTTGTAAAAACTGCGGTGATGCGTATCACCGCAGAAACCCTCACCGCTGAGCAGTATACCTATACAGTGAATGAGGACGATACGATTACCATTACCGGCTATACCGGCACAGACGCAGTGTTGATCCTGCCGGAAACCATTGACGGTAAGTCCATCAGTGCCATCGGTGCCAGAGCTTTTTACAAGCATACAGAGCTGACCGGTGTGGCAATGCCGGATACGGTTACATCTATCGGGGAGTATGCATTTTATGCGTGCAGTCAGCTGGTTGATATAGACCTGGGTAAAGGGTTGGTTACAATTGGAAATTATGCATTTGATGGCTGCAATAAGTTGGTAAATCTGAAGCTGCCGGATACCTTGACGATTATTCCGGACTATGCATTTAATGGGTGTTCATCCCTGCTGAGTGTAACGGTACCTAAGTCTGTGACTACCATCGGTCGCAACGCCTTTAACAAGTGCTCCGGTCTGACCCGTGTCAGCCTGCCGGCAGGTGTATCCGTAGGAGACTTTGCATTTTATGAATGCGGCGGCCTGGAGCAGCTGGAGCTGCCGGAGGGTATTCAACTGGGCAGGTACGCTTTCTCCCAGTGTGAAAATCTGCGGCAGGTGCTGTTTAATGGGGAACAGGGCACCATCGGCGGCTGTGCGTTTTATTCCAATGGCTCTCTGGAATCCGTGGTATTCCCAACGGAACTGACAGAGGTTTCCGAAGGCGCGTTTTCAAGCTGCAATAAGCTCAAGACTGCTGTGCTGCCCAAATCCGTCGCTGTGATCGGAGATAAAGCATTTGAACGGTGTAATGCACTGGAAAAGGTTGAATTTTCCGCAAACCTGAAAAGCATCGGCAGGGATGCATATAGCTATTGCACTGCTTTGACCCAGGTAGAGGTTCCGGCGGGTGCTGCCCTTGCGGGCGGTTGTTTCTATGAATGCGATGGACTGAAAACAGCAACCATTGGTGACGGTATCACAGAAATGGGGAATGGCAATTTCTATGGCTGTGATAATCTGACCTCCGTGAAGCTGCCGGATACTTTGACGGAATTGCCCTCGACAACATTTGCACACTGTACGTCTTTGACGGATGTACAGATGCCGGAGGCATTGACCATCATCGGAACTTCTGCATTTTACCATTGTACCGGCTTGACAAGTCTGACAATTCCGGGCACTGTGACCACGATCCGGGCGTCCGCCTTTGAGGAATGCTACAAGCTGGAGTCCGTGGAACTGCCGGATTCCATAACCGAAATGGGCAGTTCCGTATTTGATAACTGCCTTGCTCTGAAGTCCGTTACCCTGCCCTCCAAGCTGACTGTAATCAGCGATTACATGTTCTACTATTGTATCAAGCTGGAAAGTGTCGTGATTCCGGATTCCGTCAAGAGCATCGGCAACGACGCCTTTGCACACTGTGTCGCTTTGACTTCTGTACAAATGCCGGCAAATTTGCAGACCATCGGCCAGGAGGCATTTTACAACTGCCAGGGGCTTACGGAGGTTGCACTTCCGGATTCCGTAAAGACCATAGGCATTAGAAGCTTTAGCCGCTGTGTCAATCTGACGCAGCTGAATCTGCCGGATGATATACAGGATCTTGGAAACGATGCCTTTTCAGAAACCAAGCTGGAGGTTCTGACAATCCCCAAATCCATGACTGAGATTCCCAATTACATGTTCTCCAACATGAGCAGCCTGAAGGAGATCCAGATTCCGGACACGGTTACAAGCATCGGGTATGGTGCATTCAGCAACTGTACCAGTCTGAAGGAGGTTGTGATTCCGGATTCGGTGGTGTCCATGGATAAACAGCTGTTTTTGGGCTGTACCAGTCTGACCAATGTGCAGCTGCCCTCCAAAACAGAAACGATTTCTTATAGGATGTTTGAAGGCTGTAGCTCCTTGAAGAGCATCACCCTGCCGGACACTGTAACTAAGATTGATGAAAACGCCTTTTATGGCTGCTCCTCCTTGACCAGCTTAGAGCTGCCGGAGGGGCTGACCACTTTGGGATACAGAGCGTTTGGCGCAACCGGCATCCAGAGCATTACCCTGCCGGATGGAATAACCAGTCTTCCCAATATGCTGTTCTCGGATTGCAAGGCGCTGACGCAGGTCGATCTGCCAACGAATATTACTGCGATCAGCATTGGTGCATTCTATAACTGCTCTGCTTTGAAAACCATTCAGCTGCCGGATAGTGTAACCATCATTGGCAAGGATGCATTCGAGGGCTGTTCCGCTTTGGCAGACATCAAGCTGTCGGAGAACATTACGGAGATTGGATCCTATGCGTTTATGGATGCGGGATTGGAACAGCTTGATCTGGGTGTCACCAAGATTACAAGCCTTTCACCGTATCTTCTGCAGTCCTGCAGTAATCTGAAACAGGTCACTTTGCCGGATTCTTTGACGCACATTGGATACCAGGCGTTCTACAACTGTTTCTCACTGACAGAGTTGCAACTGCCGGAGGGGGTGGAGACGATTGAGTATGGCGCATTCGGCAACTGCAAAGCGTTGACCAATCTGGAACTGCCGGATTCCGTTACATCAATTGGAAATTTTATATTCCAGAGCTGTACCGGACTGGAAACTGTGAAGCTGCCGGCAGGCTTGACTGACATTCCCGCTTACATGTTCTATGGTTGTTCGAGTCTTTCGGAGATCACCATTCCGGAAACTGTGACCAGTATCAATTCCTATGCCTTCTATGGCTGTTCCTCTTTGCATGAGATCACCATTCCCCGCACTGTCACAACAATGGGAGAGGATGTTCTGGGTTACAGTGTAAAGGAAGGGGAAACTATGGATCTGACCATTCTGTGCGCCCCCAATTCCACTGCACACATTTATGCACAGAACCATGAGATCAACTTCAAGCTGGTGACTGACCGGGATTACTCCAAGTGCCCGGTTGGATACTACATCCAGAATGACGGAGCTCACATTACCGACTGCGATCCGGAAGCCATCAACCTTGAGATCCCTGCCACTGTGGAAGATGTACCGGTGGTTGCCATTGAGAAGTATGCGTTCCGGGATAGTGCGCTGGAGTCCGTTGTGATTCCGGATACGGTGACAACGATTGCGGATGAGGCGTTTTACGGATGCGGAAAGCTCAAGGAGATCCAGCTGCCTGCAAGCGTCACTAGCCTTGGCGTCCGTGTGTTCGCACAGTGTACCAGTCTGACCAGTGCGGACTTGTCTTTGCTGACAATCACACGGATTCCCTCCTACACATTCAACGGCTGCAATGCTCTGAAGGCGGTGTCCTTCCCGCAAACGCTGGAGTATGTAGGCATGAGTGCGTTCCAGCACTGTACTGCTCTGGAGGAGCTGACCTTCCCGGACAACAGCATCGCCTTTGATGACAACTGCTTCTACAACTGTTCCTCTTTGAGCAATGTGACCTTCCCCACAAAGTACTGCGACTTTGATTACTACAGCTTTGGCAACTGTACCAAGCTGCTGGATATTACCATCAGCGGTGATTCCACCCTGTATTACAACAGTATCGGATTTTACGACGATGGTGCATCCGGTACCGTGAAGCAGGTTCCGGGCGTTACCTTCCATGTACCCTTCAACAGCAAAGTGCAGAATTATGTTGCCTCCAAGGAAGCCTTTATTCTGAAGCCTACGGACGGCGTGAAGTACACGGTGCTGGAGGATCAGACTGTGCGGATCGATCAGATTTCTGTAAAAAGTACGGGGATTACGATTCCAGCCCGCATTGAAGGAATGCCTGTATCTGCGATTGGCACACGGGCACTGAAGGGCTTGTCCGGTGTGACAAACATCACCCTGCCCAATACCTTGACCAGCATCGAGGATTATGCATTCATGAACTGCACCAGCCTTTCCGGCTGCTACATTCCCGCAGCCGTTACCTGGATCGGCAGCAATGCCTTTTACAACACCAAGCTGTCTTCCAACTGGAAGTCCAGGGAGTTTGTAATACTGGGCGATGGGGTGCTGTATCAGTACAACGGCAAGGCGCAGGAGATCACGGTGCCGGATACTGTCAAGGTGATCGGCGAAGGGGTATTCGCGTATCAGACAAACCTGCAGAAGATTACACTGCACGAAGGATTGGCCGAGATCGGAGACGGTGCGTTCCTGTATTGCCAGAGTCTTGCAAGCGTGGAGCTGCCAGATACGGTGACATGCGTGGGCAATGCTGCATTTAGCGGCTGCACCGGTCTGAAGCGGTTCACCTGCGGTACGGATCTTGCACTGATCGATGAATATGCGTTCTTTGACTGCACCATTGAGCTGTTCCGGGGCGAGGATGGCTCCTATGCGCAAAGCTATGCCAAGGACAACGGCTATACCTTTGAGTTCCTTACAAAGGAAGAGCCGGAGACAGATGCATAAGCTCAACCGGTTTATACTGAAAATGGATCCGATACCAACTGGTATCGGATCCGATTCGTTTTGCAGCAGATAAAAAAACAGGCCAGCCGCAAATGCAGCTGACCTGATTTTTTTAAAGACCGCCTTGCCGTCGTGTCGTGTATAAAACCCGCACGAAGCAGGTGGGTATCCGCCCGGAAGTCTCTCGCTCCCTTCGTCCACCGGATGGTGGGAGGTCTGCAGTCCCCAGCCGGAGCTGAATTCCCTTTTAAAAAGTGTTGGATTATAAAAGCGACTCTGATTCGAACAAGGCAGAAAGGAACAACCCTTTTCGTTAAAGATAGTATACCACAGTGGGGTCAAAAATGCAAGTGTAAATTTTGCGGATTAATCCTGGTGATCGTGACCGCAGCAGCCGCAATCGCAGCCGTCATCCTCACAGTCACAGTCATCGTAGATCTCATCCAGACGCTTGAGGAACAGTTCGCCGATCCGGTCGAACTCATCATCGTCCTCAATGGAAACCAACATTTCCTCTCCGTCCACCATATCGGACTTGAGGATCACCAGCTCTCCGTCATCCTCAATCATAGATTCCGGATCAGCCTGGTAGGGGATCAATGCGAAATACCGCTGGTCATCCACTTCCATTACGTCCAGCATTTCAAAGGTCTGCTCGTTGCCGTCTTCGTCCACCAGTGTGTACAGATCCGGGGTGTATTCATTCATTTCTTCAGACATTCTAAACTCCTTCTGTCGGAACTCCGACGGTTTGTATGGATGGCTTAAAAGCCCTCGTACATTTTCATTTTACTACGCCAATATGAAAAAGTCAAGCATCAAATTGTTAACGTGATATTAAACAAAAAATCCGAAAAAAGTTTCAGATTTCTATTGACAAACGCTAAAAGCTGTGGTATTATATATTCAAGGAAAGAGAAAGACGGTAGATCAACCAAGTAAGCGCAGTGTTAAAGCTGCCAACGTCAGAGAAAAGATCAATCCTTTCAATGTACAAAAGTTTACCGTGATTTTTCTTCACATCCGTTTCCGTCAGGGTTCGGAGCAGCTGCTCCGTTTCGGAAACAATCAGATGACAAAGGAGTTGAGCCCGATGGATCAGGCAGAGCAGCAGTTATTGGCTATCATTGATGGCTCAGGTGCACAGCGCTGAGACGCCGGATGACCAAGAGGGAAGCACACATAAATATTCAGTGAATCTTCCATAGTATTGAAAGAAAAGATTCCGGTTCACAGCCTATGACTGTATGCTAAAACGGACACAAACGCTAATTCTTCAATGATTAGCCAAAACTAGCAACGTCAAATGATGGGGCCTTTGGAGCGGATGCTCCGGTTTACAGACCTTGGGTCTTTGACATAGATTGCTAGATCAACTATGAAAAGGTGGTTCCAATGAGACACTGAGTTTTCGCACAAGCACCAATGCTGATGAACAAGGTGGTACCAATGTACGATTACTGATTCTTCTAAGCGCAAGGCGCTGATCTCGCAGGAAGGATATCGGTGGAGGCCAATGGAAAATTAACGTTTTGAATATCCAGTTACGTTGATAGAATACGTACAAGGAGTGATGCAGAATGAAATTCATGCAGCATCGACCTGACGCAGGGAAGCAAACGTAAAGGGGTGAGTCCAAAGGGTAATTTCGCTAAGTGATGAAAGTCGCTTAAACATTTGGATTAAAAACAAAGGGAGGATTTCGTATCCTCCCTTTTTGTATTCTGGCGCAATTTCTGTGAAAAATACGCTAAGGCTATTGAAAAAATAATTTGCGTATGGTATAATAAACAATGCTGAAAAGGCAAATAAACGAGCAGAGGAGCATGGCAGAACACGTTGTGCCCTCTTTTTTTAAGGAGAATCCCAATGGCAGAGCAGGACAAGAAAGCAGAAGAAATCACCGGGCATGAACCGGAAAAGCAGGCCGGCGGGGAGAAGAAAAAGGGGAAAAGTCTGTTTGAAACCGCCCGGGAGCTGGAACAGGCGGAACGCCGGAAGCAGGAGCTTGCGGAGCGGGAGCACCAGAAGCAACAGGCTGAGGCGGACTATAAGGAACGGGAAAAGTACGGGGAACAACTGGAAGCGGATAAGCGGGAATTGATCCGTCTTAAGCAGGGGATTGCTTCTGACAGCGATACCATCTTTGAAGAAAAGCAGGAGAAAAAGCATTACACCCTCCGGCAGCGGATCGGGAATTTCTTTTACCACAATAAGTGGTGGATGGGAATCGCCGCCTTTTTCGCCGTTGTCATCGGCGTGCTGATCTACGACGATGTGACCACGGTGGAGTCGGACATGATTATCCTGCAATTGTCGGCGGATTCGGAGCTGGCACTGCGCACGGAGGGTACGGCGCAGTATTTTGAGCAGTTTGTGCCGGATCTGAACGGGGACGGACAGGTCAAGGTGGCTGTATACTGCATTCCGGTTACGAATGACCCCAACAACAGTACCAACTACTACAACGGGGACAGCTCCAAGCTGGTGGTGGAAATGCAATCCAGCTCTGCTATGCTGGTGCTGGCGGACAGCGCATGCGAGGACACCATTATGCCGGAGCAGACATTTCAGGATCTGTCCCAGCAGTTTTCAGACAATCCGCTGGTCAGCGGCTACAGCTTTGATCTGACCAAGACGGACTTTTTAAAGAAGATCGGGTATGAGGGAGAACTGGATGACCTGTATCTGGGCATTCGCAAGGTGCAGAAGCTGATGTTTGCCACGGAAGAGAAAATGCAGGCAAGCTACGATCAGGCTTTCCCCGTACTGGAACAGGTCATCAGCGACCTGTCTAAATAAGCAGGCATGGAGGTAACACCTTGGCAAACCAGAACATTCGCAATTTTTGCATCATCGCACACATCGACCACGGTAAGTCCACGCTGGCAGACCGGATCCTGGAGAAAACCTATACGGTTGCTGCCCGGGATATGGAGGAGCAGCTGCTGGACAATATGGACATCGAGCGGGAGCGTGGCATCACCATCAAGGCACGGGCGGTGCGGCTCAATTACCGGGCAAAGGATGGGCAGGAGTACTGCTTCAATCTGATCGACACACCGGGTCATGTGGATTTCAACTACGAGGTATCCCGTTCCCTGGCAGCATGTGAGGGTGCGATTCTTGTGGTGGACGCATCCCAGGGTATTGAAGCCCAGACCCTTGCCAATACCTACCTGGCGCTGGAGCATGACCTGGAACTGGTGCCGGTCATCAACAAAATTGACCTGCCCTCGGCGGATCCGGAACGGGTGAGCGCAGAGGTGGAGAAGGTCATCGGCATTCCTGCCATGGACGCACCCCGGATTTCTGCGAAAATGGGCATCAACATTGAAGAAGTGCTGGAGCGGATCGTCACGGACATTCCGGCACCCAAGGGGGATCCGGCTGCTCCCCTCCAGGCACTGATTTTTGACAGCTATTATGACGCATACAAGGGCGTTATCATCTACATCCGGGTGAAGGAGGGCACGGTGCGCATCGGGGACAAGATCCGGCTGATGGCTACCGGGGCGGAATTTACGGTGGTGGAAACCGGTTATATGGATGCCACCAATCACATCAACACCGGGGTGCTGGAGGCTGGCGAGGTTGGCTACATTGCCGCATCCATCAAGAGCATCGGGGACACCCAGGTGGGGGATACAGTAACCAATGCGGAGAACCCCTGTGAGGAGCCTTTGCCTGGTTACCGGAAGGTGAACCCCATGGTGTTCTCGGGTATTTATCCGGCGGATGGTGCCAAGTACGGGGATTTGCGGGATGCTCTGGAAAAGCTCCAGCTGAACGATGCGTCCCTGAGCTTTGAACCGGAAACCTCCACTGCCCTGGGCTTTGGCTTCCGCTGCGGCTTTCTGGGATTGCTGCACATGGAGATCATCCAGGAGCGGCTGGAACGGGAATACAATCTGGATCTGATCACCACCGCCCCCTCCGTTGTATACAAGGTGAATCTGACGGACGGTCAGACTGTTATGGTGGATAATCCCTGCAATTTCCCCGATCCGGCACTGATTGCTTCTGCGGAGGAACCTATGGTGAAGGCGGATATTCTGGCTCCTTCGGACTATGTGGGTAACATTATGGAGCTTTGCCAGGAGCGGCGGGGTACTTTTAAGAATATGGAATACCTGGACGACAGCCGGGTGGATCTCCACTATGAGCTGCCTCTGAATGAAATCGTCTACGACTTCTTTGATGCCCTCAAATCCCGCACCAAGGGCTATGCTTCCTTTGATTACGAGCTGCTGGGGTATGCCCAGTCCCGTCTGGTGAAGCTGGACATCCTGCTGAACGGGGAAGTGGTGGATGCCCTGTCCTTTATTGTCTTTGCGGATGCCGCATACAACCGGGGCAGAAAGATTGTGGAGAAGCTGAAGGAAAACATTCCCCGTCAGCTGTTTGAGGTTCCCATCCAGGCTGCCATCGGTGGCAAGATCATCGCCAGAGAAACCGTCAAGGCACTGCGGAAGGACGTACTTGCCAAGTGCTATGGGGGTGATATTACCCGGAAGAAGAAGCTGCTGGAGAAGCAGAAGGAAGGCAAGAAGCGTATGCGTCAGCTTGGCTCCGTTTCCGTGCCTCAGAAGGCATTTATGAGCGTGCTGAAGCTGGATGAATGATGCTGTAAGAGGTGTGACCATGAGTATTTACGATTGCCCCCACTGTGGGGAAAAGACCTTTAACCCTTTGACCAAGGCGTTGGCAGGGCCTATGAATTCCAAGGGGAGAGCCTGCAAGGCATGCGGCGGAAAGTGCGTCAACGGGCAAGCCTCAGCAGTGATCCGTATGATCCTGTCCCTGCTGATGGGTGCGGCTGTGCTGGCGTGTATTCTGTGGATCGAAAGCACTGTGACTGCCATGCTGTGCATTCTGGGGGCTGTGCTGCTGTATGTTCTGCTGACCGGACTGGTCAATGCATTTTTCTTTCCGCTGATCAAAGCGGTGCGCCGGGACGCATGAGTATCCCGGCTGGACTGTATGTGCATGTGCCCTTTTGCGCAGTGAAGTGCCCATACTGTGACTTTTACTCCAATCCATACCGGCGGGAGCGGGCGGGAGCCTATGCTGCCCGGGTTGCAGAGAACATTGCCGCATACCCGGCGGAGCTGTCGGTGGATACGGTGTATTTCGGAGGGGGGACTCCCTCCATTTTGCCGCCGCCGCTGCTGGGTCAGATGCTGCATGCTGCCCGCCGGCGGTTTTCTCTTGCTGCGGACACGGAGATCACTCTGGAGGTGAACCCACTGACCGCCACCCCTGCTGCTCTGGATGCCTGGAGGGGACTTGGCGTCAACCGGCTGTCCTTTGGTATGCAGTCCGCTGTGGATGCGGAGCTGTACCGACTTGGCAGACGGCATACCGCTGCCCAGGGGATTGCTGCGGTGGATCGTGCGGCGGCAGCGGGCTTTCAGAATATCTCCTGTGACCTGATGCTTGGTACGCCGGGGCAGACCGGAGAGAGCCTTGCACAGTCCCTTGCGGTGTATGCCCAGTTGCCCATTGCCCATGTTTCCGCCTATCTGCTGAGTATCGAGTCGGGCACCCCCTTTGACACGGAGGCAATGCGCAGCCAGGTGCCCGATGGGGATGCAGCGGCGTTGCTGTATGTACAGATGGCGGAATGCCTGGAGCAGCAGGGGTTCCGGCAATATGAGATCTCCAACTTTGCCCGCCCCGGCTTTGAAAGCCGGCATAATCTGAAATACTGGCAGTGCGTGGATTACATCGGCATCGGCCCGGCGGCACATTCCTGCTTCAACGGCAGACGGTACGCGGTGCCCCCGGATCTGGACGGTTTTTTGCAAGCACCCCGTCAGCAGGAGATCCTGACGGACGAGGAACCCTATACTCCGGAGGAGCGGGTCATGCTAGGTCTGCGGCTGGCGGAGGGCATCCGGCAGCAGGACTTTTCGGAAAGCTGCTGGGCAGGATTGCTGCACCGGGCAGAGCCTTTGCAAAAGGCAGGCATGTTGTGGATAGAGCCGGATCGGATCCGGCTGACCCGGCAGGGCTTTTTAGTCTCCAACAGCGTGATTTGCAGTTTGGTGGAGTAAAGCTGGCTGGATGGCTTTGCACAATATCTGCCGTACATTCCCTACATGGTGTTGCCTAAAAGAACAGGGCAGGTATCCTTTCGGACACCTGCCCTGTTTGCTGTGACAGCAGAAATCAGCCTTCCATAACCACCTTGTGGAATACTTTTTTGCCCTTGCGGATGATGAGTTCCCCCTCAGGCTGGAGCATGGTCTGGGGATCGGTGATTTTTGCATCATTGACGCTGATGCCCCCCTGCTGCACCAGTCTGCGGCCCTCGCCGTTGGACGCTGCCAGACCGCACTTCACCAGCAGGGTGAGAATACCAATGCCGCCCTCGGGTACGTCCTCCCCAGACAGGGTGGTAGTGGGCATATCTGCGCTGTTTCCGCCGCTGAATACCGCCTTTGCCGCAGCATCCGCCTTATTGGCTTCCTCCTCGCCGTGCACCAGCTTGGTCAGCTCGTATGCCAGCAGCTCCTTTGCCTTGTTGAACTGGGCACCTTCCATATGCTGTTCCATATCCTCGATTTCCTCCACCGGCACAAAGGTCAGCATCTTCAGGCACTTGATCACGTCTGCGTCGTTGACATTTCTCCAGTACTGGTAGAACTCATAGGGGGAAGTCTTAGCAGGATCCAGCCATACAGCGCCCTTTTCCGTCTTACCCATTTTCTTGCCCTCGGAATTGAGCAGCAGGGTAATGGTCATGGCGTAAGCGTCCTTGCCCAGCTTCTTGCGGATCAGCTCTGTGCCTCCCAGCATATTTGCCCACTGGTCATCTCCGCCAAACTGCATATTACAGCCGTAATCCTGGAACAGGCGGTAGAAGTCGTAGGACTGCATAATCATGTAGTTGAATTCCAGGAATGTGAGTCCCCGCTCCATTCTCTGCTTATAGCATTCAAAGGTCAGCATCTTGTTGACGGAGAAGCATGCGCCCACGTCCCGGAGCACGTCCACATAGTTGAGATCCAGCAGCCAGTCTGCATTGTTTACCGCCAGCGCCTTGCCCTCGGAAAAATCAATGAACCGGGACATCTGCTTCTTGAAGCATTCGACATTGTGCTCAATGGTTTCCCGGGTCATCATCTTCCGCATATCGGTCTTGCCGGACGGATCTCCGATCATGCCGGTGCCGCCTCCCAACAGAACGATGGGCTTGTTGCCCGCCATCTGGAGTCGCTTCATCAGGCACAGCGCCATAAAGTGGCCTACGTGCAGGGAATCAGCAGTGGGGTCGAAGCCGATGTAGAAGGTTGCCTTGCCGGCGTTGATCAGTTCCTTGATCTCCTTTTCATCGGTGAGCTGTGCCAGCAGCCCTCTGCGTTTCAGTTCTTCAAATAACGTCATATGATCGCTCCTTTACATAATAAAAGTCCCCTGCCGCCGCAGCGACAGAGGACGAATTGACTCGTGGTACCACCTCAGTTTATTCTGCATAAAGCATGCAGAACCTCGGACAGGATAACGGCTGTAAACCGTATGCCCCTACCCGACCGGGTGCAGCCTTCAGGACATCCGCTCAGAGGCGTATTCACGGGGCATCCGCATCTCCTCGCACCAAACGGAGACTCTCTGACCGGATGGGAATCCGCTACTTCTTCTCGTCAAAGCGTTTTCAAATATCATACCACATATTTTTCAGATTGTCAAGTCATGCAGTTGGTTTTGCGTGGGATTGCCGGACGGGTTTATGCACGCTGTTCGCTGAGCATTCGGCGCATCAGCACCAGATCCTTTGCATCGATCACGCCGTCCTCGTACAGGTCTCCCTGCTGCCAGTCAGTCAGCGTGCCACCCCGGATCAGATACTTCTGCATCATAACCAGATCCGCAATACTGAACTGTCCGTCTGCGTTTACGTCCCCCCCGGATGCCGGATACGCCCGGATCCGTATTGTCCACTGCTTCACTGCCGGAATAAGTGAGCTGGGGCTCTTCCACTTCCTTGAAATAGAAGTTCATGTAATCCACAGCGCCCTTGAAGTTCCGGTCCGTCATGCCTTTCCCCAGGAATGCGTAATCGTCCCGGGCTGCACTCATAACAGCCAGAGGCGTCAGCGAGAGTCTGTTGCTGGCGGCCTGACTGCCGTTGATCAGCAGGGTGCCCTTGCCGTCTATAATGCGGATGGTGATCTTGCTCCATTCTCCCTTGACAAGCGGCGCAGAAGCGGTAAGATGCTCCGTGGTCTGCCCGTCAGTGATGGTCAGCTCTGCCACGCCGTTTTCATTGCAGGGGGTGAATGCCATGTATGCGGTTTCATCACCGAACCAGAACAGATTCTGTTTGGCGGTACCGCCCTTCCACAGCGCTGCCAGGCTGATCTGCAGATCCTTGGAACGGATCACCGTATCGTCCAGCATCACATAGTCGTCCGCTCCGTCAAAGGACAGCACACCGTTGGCAGAGGTGCGCTGGCTTTCCCACTGGGCGCCCTGCTGCAAAGCATTTGTTGCCGCATAGGTATCCTGTGCCCAGGTGTCGGTCTGCTCTGTAAAGGTGTAGCCTGCCAGGATTCCGTCCTCCGTGTCGTGCCAGCCGTAATCATCCAGCCAGCCAAAGCCTACGCCGCTGTTTTTGGTTTGTTCATTGGAATAGTCGCCGTCAACGATTGCCTGACCGGAGTAGCTGCCCTTGCCGTACAGGTAGGCATTGCCTTTGATGACCGCATTGTCGCTGACGGTCACTGCCTCCGCCAGAAACGCCTTTTGCAGGATCTTGGCGTTGCCGGACACTTTGCAGGAGTTGGAGACTACCGCACTGTCGCCGATGAGGGCATTGCCGCTGAGGGTCACGCTGCCGAATACCCAGCCGTTGTCGTAGATCATGCCGCCGCCGTCTACCACTGCGTGACCGCTGATGATGACCTGGTTCGATGCGGTGACGCTGTTTGCCACAATGGCATGATCCTCCACCCGCACGTTGCCGGTGAGTGTGGCGTTGCCCAATACCATAGCGTCCGGGCCAACATAGACAGAATCGGCAACAGAAGCACTGTCAGCCACCCAGCCGCCGCCGTTGGCATGTATATGTCCACTACCCTTGCTGTAGCCGCCGGACTGCTGCACCTGTGCGCCGGTGAGCTTCACTGCGTAGGGATAGCGCTGCCGCTCCGTGCCGGTTTTATAAGAAGAAACATTGTCCTTATGGAATGCATTGATATCATACAGATCCTTGGGGGTACCGGTGACAGTCAGGTATGCGGAAACTGCTCCGTTGGCGGATACGGTCATGCGTTCACCGCTGTCGAACAGATCAGAGTAATGCTCGTTGCCCGCCTGATCGACCATGACGATGCATGCTCGCCAGCCGGCGTTGCTGTCATTGGAAAGACCCTTCAAGTCCACGGAAATGGTATCTCCGGTGATGGTCAGGGGCACAATGTTGATACCGGACTGCATGGGAGCCTCCTCCTGGGGAGACTGAAGCCAGCCGTCTCCGTTGTCCTCCAGCACAGTGTAGAACAGATTCCAGAAGAAGGGGGACTGCCTGAGTTTGCTTTGGAATTGACTGCGGTATGCGTCTTTGGCACCAAAATGAAAAGTCGCCATGCGCTTTGCGTAATGCCCCAGTACGTCCTGTGCGTCCGTGCCGAACAGAC
>NZ_FR894924.1:69260-72314 GCF_000434255.1 Ruminococcus sp. CAG:379
GACGTGTGATGGTGTCAAAGGGGTATTCACCGGGCTGTGCCTCGGAAATCAGGCGCTTGACCGAGTCGATACCCAATCCGCTCAGATTGTCCGGGTTGTAGGACAGATACACCAGGAATGGCCATACCTCATAGTAATTCCGTCCGTGGGGCAGGGTCAGGCTCAGATTGCGGATGTATGGCTCAAACCAGCAGGTCTGGGTGGTGCCGTCGTAGTATTCGCTGCCCAGATACATTTCCCGGAACCAGTTTGCCAGCGGCTCCCACCAGGCACCGGTAATGTCCTGATCCACCCACGCCTTCTGGTGAAGGGTCACTACATGACCGAATTCATGGGCGATGGTCAGTTCGTCCAGCATGGCGTTGGGGCTGATGATCTCGATCCCGTAGCCGTCCTCCGCACTCATGAACGCCCAGCCATCCGGGTACTGATCCAGACCTGTATAGGTCAGGTATACGTTGGTTTTATACTTTTGGGTGCTGTTCCCGTACATGTCCACATTTAGGTTCTCCATACCCAGGTACTGGGTGTAGCACTGCCAGAGCTTTTCGTAATCCGCCAGATTCCGCTGTAAAAATGCGTCATTGACCTGGCCGGTGGTGTCGTTGTTTCCGTAGAAAATAACGAAATGCTCGGATTCCACATAATTTGCGGTGGTACAGTAGCCCCATTTGTCACGGATCAGATACGCTTCGTCCGCGGCAAATACGCTTGTGGGCATCAGCTGGAGCATGGATGCTGCCAGAATGCCGCTGGTCACAATTGCTGTTGCTTTGGTTTTCATAACCTTTCTCCCCCTGTTTCATGCGGACAGCATGGCGCTTGCTTTGTGATTATGCGCAATGCTGCCTTTGTGGTCCGCTGCGTTGCGGATGATACTGCAGGCACAAGCAGGCAAGCCTGCCCAGCGCAGAATGGTATTCGGGCAGCACTTCATAAACTTTGCGTGGTGCTGCCCCGGCTCGTACACTGCATTGTACGCTGCGAAGAATACACGCACTTTATTGTAACTGATCATTCATACAATGTCAATGATTATTTATAACACAGTTCATGATTTATTGTGATATTTTCATGAAACGCCGCACAAAGCATATGTGGCGCTGTTTTATAAATATATGAAAAACAGGGGCTTGAAAAAAAGACGCAGATGTGGTATGCTATATCTTGTGTAGGTGTTTGTATACAATACCTACTTATGCAGACCCGAAGGAAAGGAACACAGGTATGGAACAGGAAATCCAGACAGTCCGGGAACGGCTTGCCGCATCCGACGAACAGCCCCTTGCCATGGTGCAGAGCTTTGGCTGTCAGCTGAATATGACGGACGGAGAGAAGCTCAAGTGGTTGTTGCTGTCCATGGGCTATGGCTTGACAGAGGAACCGGAGCAGGCGGATCTGATCCTGCTGAATACCTGTGCGGTGCGGGAGCATGCGGAGGATCGGGTGTTCGGACACCTGGGACAGTTAAAACCCTATAAGCAGAAAAAGCCAGGGCTTATCATTGGGCTTTGCGGATGCATGACGGCGGAGGAGCCTGTTCGGGAAAAGCTGAAGGCGTCCTACCCCTATGTAAATCTGGTGGTGGGTACCGGGGCGCTGGAGCGCCTGCCTGCGATGCTGCTGGAGATCCTGGAGGGGAAAAAGCACAGTGTGGACGCTACCGTCCAGTCCGCCCCTTCCGAGGAGCTGTCCCAGGTGCGCAGCTGCTCCTTCAAGGCGTCCGTGCCCATTATGTACGGCTGCAACAATTTCTGCACCTACTGCATCGTGCCCTATGTGCGGGGCAGGGAGCGAAGCCGGGATCCGAAGGTTATTGAGCAGCAGGTACGGGAGCTGGTATCCCAGGGCTGCAAAGAAATCCTCCTGCTGGGGCAGAATGTAAATTCCTACGGGAAGGATCTGTCGGATGGCATTCGCTTTCCGGAGCTGCTCCGTCGGCTGGATGCCATTGAGGGGGAGTATTGGATCCGATTCATGTCCTCCCATCCCAAGGATGCCACGCCGGAGCTGATTGACGTGATCTGTGACAGCCGGCATGTGGAAAAGCATCTGCATCTGCCGGTACAGAGCGGCAGTGACTCGATCCTGCATGCCATGAACCGGTGCTACTCGGTGGAGAAGTATCTGGAAACGGTACGGTATGCCCGTTCCCGTGTGCCGGATTTTGCGCTGACTACGGATATTATCGTGGGATTCCCCAACGAAACAGATGAGGAATTTTCTGCTACTCTGGGTTTGCTGGAACAGGTGGGGTATGATAATGTATATTCCTTTATCTACTCACCCCGCAGCGGCACCAAGGCGGCACAGATTGCGGATCACACCCCGGCGCAGGTGAAAACTGCCCGGATGCAGCAACTGCTGGCGCAGCAGCGTGAAACCTCCACAAGACTGTACCGGCGGNNCCACAAGATTGTACCGGCGGTTTCTGGGCAGGACGATGCAGGTGTTGTTTGAAGGGGTCAGCCGCAAAGGCGCTCCCTGGCTTACCGGGAAAAGCACAGAAGGCGTGATCGTGGAAGCAAAGGGGGATCCCACCCGGATCGGAACCTTTGCGGACGTTCACATAGAGGAAACGAAAAATTGGGCAGTGCTGGGAACGATCCTGGACTGACCCGAAGATAAGGAGTCTTTGAAATGGAAAACGAACAGATGGATATTATTGCAATGACCAGAAAGCTGGGAGCTATGCTCCAGCAGGATGACCGGTACACCGCATATCACCTGGCAAAGCAGGCAAACGACCAGGACGAGGATCTGCAGAAGCTGATCGGGGAATTCAACCTCAAGCGCATGGAGCTGAACTCGGAAATGTCCAAGCCGGACAAGGACCGGGACAAGCTGACTGCTCTGGACGGCAAGATCAAGGAGCTGTACGGTCAGATCATGGCAAACAAGAACATGGCGGTATTCAATAATGTGAAGAATGCCATGGATGAGCTGCTGTCCCAGATCAATATGATTATTACCATGAGCGCCAACGGCGAGGATCCGGCAACCTGTTCCGTGGAGCATAGCTGCGGCGGAAACTGCAGCAGCTGCGGCGGCTGC